>JAEYTV010000585.1 GCA_023433855.1 Pseudomonadota bacterium
CTCCCGACCTGCCGTTGTTCCTCTTCCTTATCCTGATGTCGGGCATGGCCGAAGTGATATCCCAGCCGGTCGTTGCCGTTCTTCGGCGAGATATGGCCTTCGGAATCCTCGCCAACATCCGCACCGCAGCCCTCGCGGTCTCGTCGGTATCGACGATCACCTTGGGCCTCCACGGAGTCGGTTATCTGAGCTACGCCTGGGGCATGCTTGCGAGTGCCGTGGCGCTAGCAGCCATGGCTGCATTCTTCGCACCCCGCCCGAAATCTTCCATATACCGTCCAAGCCTGTCTGCGTGGCGCACGGTAGTTGCCTTTGGACGCTTCAAGGGAGCGTCCCAGGCCATTGACCGGATATACGAGACTATCCCGCAACTGATCCTCGGGAAGATCATCTCGATGACGTCGGTGGGGCTCTACAATCGCGCCAATACTGTCTGTGGTATCCCCGACCGCATCATCATGTCGGCTTTCTATGCGACGGCCTTCCCTGCACTTGCCGCCAGCGTGCGACAGGGGCGCAACATCAAGGAAGCCTACCTGAATACACTGAGCTATCTCTCCGGGCTTTATTGGCCCGGAGTGCTACTCACAGCGCTGACGGCCCACCCGATCGTCAATCTGGTGCTTGGTCCCCAGTGGCACGAGGCAATCCTTCTGGTGCAGCTTCTTGCCCTGGCCGCCGTATTCTGGTTCGCGGTGATAGCGATCAACCCCCTGCTTCTAGCCCTCGGCCAGAACCGCGATGCTTTCCTGTCGAGCCTCTCATGCCGCTGCGTCGCGGCGACTGTGCTCTGTAGCGCAAGCCTTCACGGCGTCGTCGTAATGGCCCTCAGCCAGTTCATCGCTCTGCCGGCTCAGATGATCATCTCCCTCTACTTCGCCAAAAAGCATCTGCAGTTCACGTGGAGAGAAGTACAGGCAGCCATCTTGCCGAGCGCGGTAGTGACTTTTTTTACTCTGATCGGACCACTCGCACTCCTGGCCTTCAGCGGGTGGGAACTCGACATGAGCCTGGGACGTTTCGGGCTGACGCTGATATTGGCCGTTGCCGGCTGGATCCCGGGTTTGTTCATCGCCGATCATCTCCTCCTCGCCGAGCTGCGGCTCGTGTGGAAGACCCTGCTGAACGCCAGCCCATTGCTGCGCAGGCACTTTACCGTTCCAGGAGTGTGACAGATGGCCAGCATCGACGTAGCCGTGCCCAACTACAATTACGGAAGATATCTGCGCACCTGTGTGGAAAGTATCCTGAAGCAGGAAGGTGTGTCGGTCCGGGTTCTGATCATCGACAATGCATCGACAGATGACAGCCTTGAGGTCGCCCGCTCGCTGGCTGCAGAAGACTGCCGGGTCCAACTCGTTCTCCACCAGCGGAACCTCGGCACGCACGCCTCGTTCAACAGGGGCATAGATTGGGCGGAGGCCGATTACTTCCTGTTGCTGTTTTCGGACGATTTCCTTGTTGCCGGCGCCCTTGGGCGTGCGCTGGAGGTGATGGAAAAAAACCCGTCCGTCGCCTTCTGCTACGGTCGCGACGTGGCCGTCAGGGGCAACGATCCCGTACCCGATGCCGGGCCACAACCAGATCCTGTTCCATTCCGTCTTCACTCCGGCGGCGCCTTCATAGAACGCTTCTGCCGCCAAGGCGTGTTTCAGATCCCTGGCTCGTCCGTGATCGTCAGAACTCGGATGCAGAAAACGGCAGGCTATTACCGGAGCACGTTGCCCCACAGCGACGACTACGAACTCTGGCTGAGGCTGGCGATGCTGGGCGAGATCGCCGAACTGGATTGCATCCAGGTGGGACTGAGGGCACATGATGCGAACCGTTCCAGGGAGTTTGCAGCACATCAGCGCGAGCACATCCGCCACACGGCGGCAGCAGCCGAAAGCTTTTTCGCGAACGAAGGCAGATGGCTGGAAGGGAGTGATGATATGAGGCGGCTGGCAAGCCGAAGTCTGGCCAGCCGCGCTTACTGGAGCGGCATGTCGCATCTGGCCCGCGGTGATCTTCAGGCGTTCGGACTACTGAAGCAGGCCGTCGTCATGTCGCCACTTGCCGCAGTGCTGCCGCCGATCGACTACCTCCTGAACCGACCAGATGCGCTTCGTAGGGTCGGGTTCAGTGTGCTGGACCTTCTCAACGTCTTCCATCGCCGCGTTCACTGATCCGTCTCACCTCGCAACCCCTCACTCGACCGTTACCGATTTTGCCAGGTTGCGCGGCTGGTCAACATCCGTCCCGGCAATGACAGCCGTATGGTATGCCAGAAGTTGGATCGGCAATGCGAAGATCATCGGTGTCATGATGTCAGCCACATGGGGAAGCACCACCGTTGTCGCTGCGCCGGGGGGCGATGCCTTTGCGCCCTTCTCGTCCGTGATCAGGATTATCCTGCCACCGCGGGCCGCTACCTCCTGCATATTCGAGACCGTTTTTTCAAAGAAGCGGTCATGAGGCGCGATGACGATGACAGGCGTGTCTTGATCGATCAGGGCAATCGGTCCATGCTTCAATTCGCCGGCCGCATAGCCTTCAGCGTGGATGTAAGAAATCTCCTTGAGCTTCAGGGCCCCTTCCATTGCAAGCGGATAGCTCGTGCCCCTGCCGATGTACAGGACACTCTTGCAGCCGGAAAGCTGGTGAGCAAGCTCGATGGCCTGGGCCCGGATCGTGTCCAGGACGGAGCTCATTAGGCGCGGCAACCCGCTAAGCTGACGCACCAGCGCCTGTTCCTGGAGAAGATCGATCCTTCCACGGGCCCGGCCGGCCGAAACTGCCAGGCAGGCGAGAACGGCGAGCTGACAGGTGAACGCCTTTGTCGATGCCACGCCTATCTCGGGACCTGCAAGCGTGGGGAAAACAGCGTCGGCCTGCCGCGCGATGGTGGATTCCTCCACATTGACGATCGCTCCGATCTGGAGACCGTTCTCCTTGCAATGGTTAAGGGAGGCCAACGTGTCTGCGGTCTCTCCCGATTGAGAGATGAAAAGTGCCGCCTGGTCGCCTGCGAACTGAATGTGCCGATAGCGGAATTCCGATGCGACATCGATGTCCGCCGATAAGCCCGCCAGATCCTCGAACCAGTATTTTCCAACGGAGCCCGCAAGGAAGGCAGTCCCGCAGGCGGAGATAACAAGCCTCGAGATATGCTCGAAATCCATTGTATTTGGATCGGCGCGAATGGTGTTCGACGCGAAATCGACATATCGGCCGAGGACATGGGAGATTGCTTCGGGCTGCTCGTATATCTCCTTTTCCATGAAGTGGCGGTAGTTCCCCTTTTCTATCAGATAGGTAGACGCGCGGACCGAATGCCGGCGACGCTCGACCGGTTGGCCGTTCGAGTTAAGAACGACGACCCCGTCGCGATTGATAACCGCGCAGTCTCCGTCAGCCAGATAGGTGATCTCGTCCGTATATGGAGCCAGCGCGATGGCATCGGATCCAAAGAACATCTCGCCCTTTCCGTAGCCGACCGCCAGCGGCGGGCCGGATCGCGCCACGAGGATTGTCTCGGGATAGTCCTGCAGCATTATGGCCAATGCATAAGCTCCCCTGAGCCGGGAAAGCATGGCCAGCAGCGCAGCGATGGGTGCAAGCCCCTCATCAAGACATCGCGCCATGAGATGCGCGACGATCTCGGTATCTGTCTGCGTCTCGAACGTGACGCCGTCCTCGACGAGCTCACGGCGCAGCTCGGCGAAGTTCTCGATGATGCCGTTGTGAACGACACAGATGCCGCCGACGATATGTGGATGTGCATTGGTCTCGTTCGGAACACCGTGGGTCGCCCAGCGGGTGTGGCCCATCCCGGTGGTCCCATAGAGCGGCTCGGAACCCAGCTTTTGCTCCAGGTTGCAGATCTTCCCGGGAGCGCGACGTCGTTCCATCGCCCCTTCATGAACGGTAGCGATCCCCGCGGAATCGTATCCCCGATACTCCAACCGCTTGAGAGCACTCAGAAGCCGCCCGGCGACGGGTTCGGTCCCCACAATACCTACAATGCCGCACATTCCAGAACCCCATCCATCGTGTGAATGAGCGAATTGTAGTGAGGGGCGACCGGAATCCTATTGCGACCTTCGATCCGGCAGACCAGGGCCCTAGTCCTTTCGGCTAGCGTGGTCCCGCCGGAAGATACGGAGGGAGTGCGGTTATTCCTCGGCGGCCGCAACCAGCCGAAGCAGCGCGGGCAAGGACGTGGAACCGGTCCGACGCATGATGGATGCACGGTGATTCTCCACCGTCCGCTGACTAAGCCCCATCTCGGCGGCAATGATCTTGTTGGGTTGACCAAGAACGATCCGGTCCAAAATCTCGCGCTGCCGCCGGGTCAGTCCTGCCAACACGGTTTCGGCAGATCTGCGCCGCTCGAAGCGTTCAAACGTGTCGCGCGAGAGTGCAAGTGCTCTGCGGGCACTCAGATAGATTTCCTCAACCGAGAATGGCTTTTCAATGAAGTCGACCGCTCCGTTCTTCATAGCTTCGACAGCCATGTGGACGTCGCTGTGACCGGTGATAATGATCATCGGAGATCCATGTTGTCTCTCCTTGAGCGTACGTAAGAGCTCAAGTCCGCCCATGCCAGGCAGATAGGCGTCAATGAGCAGACAACTTACCCGCTCGGGGTCGTATCCGCCGAGGTACTCCTCGGCCGATCCATACTTCATCACCGACCAGCCTTCGGCATTGAACAATGCCTCGATGTTGTCCCTTACTCCTTCCTCGTCGTCGATGATCTCGATCATCCGGCTCGCCAGCACTTCATGCTTGTCGTCCGAGCTCTTGTCCAACCTGGCGCTCGAGGAAGAATGACCAAGCAGTTCGTCTATCGCCGAGACGAGTTCATCAAGCTTGACCGGCTTGTTGAGGTGCGGGATCTCGTTCCGACCGTATTTGCGGAGCGCTTTGCTCGAGATGTCACCGGTGAGGATGAGAGCGGGAATTGGGCGCGCAAGGGCACGACGGATGTTCACGATCGCCGTCAGACCGTCTACCCCAGGTGAGAGATTATGGTCCGCAAGGATGATATCGGGCGCGAATTTGCCATCCCGGATGATCTTCTCAGCGTCGCCGGCCTCCGATGCCGCGGCTACCATGTAACCCGCCTGCTCCAGGCCGATCTTGAGGAGATCACGTAGTCCGTGTTCGTCTTCGATCAGCAATATGGATGCCGAACGCGACTGGGGGCGGGCGTCCCCGTCTCCGGGAGGAGGCAAATTCACCACAGGATGCCCCGCGATGGCGCGCGGGATCTCGATTGCGAATACGGAACCCTGGTGCGATTTCGAGCGAACCGATACCTTGAGGTCGAGCAGGTCGCTCAACCGCTTCACGATGGAGAGGCCCAGCCCCAATCCCTGCTCGCGATTTCCGGCGGGCACATCAAGTTGGCGGTATTCGTCGAAGATCTCGTCGATTTGATCGGCAGGGATGCCGATGCCCGTATCCCACACCTCCAGACGAAGTTTCGCGCCGCGCCTGCGGCAGCCGACAAGCACCTTGCCTCGGGAGGTGTATTTCAGCCCGTTCGACAGGAGATTGCGAATAATCTGCTCCAGGAGCCTCGGATCAGTGAAGATCGGAAGCTTGGAGGTGACAATACGGAGATCGAGACCCTTGGCGCGGGCTGGGTATAGAAATTCCTGCCCCAGCCGATCAAGAATGTCGGCCACAGCAAAGCTCTCGGGCTTCGGATGAACAATCCCGGCATCGATCTGGTTGATGTCCAGGAC
>JAEYTV010000616.1 GCA_023433855.1 Pseudomonadota bacterium
ATCGCAAAGGTCGGCAGGGGTGAAGGGGCAACCGGCGGCGACGGCCGGCGACGGACAAGCATCAGCGACAGCGGATAGGTCACGAACGGATGGATGCTGAGCAGCAGGAAAAAGACAGACAGGCCGATGCATATGGCAAACGTCACGGTGCGGGCACCCTCACAAAAACCACCCTCCGATCCCGCCCCACGCCGCCGGATGCCTGGTCCGGCTGCAATAATATATGTCGTCCCCAGCAGAAAAACGGCCCTGCCGCATGGACAGGTGACTGCGCCAACAGGGACACGTCACACTCCACTCGAAGCGCCGCGCGCCAGCCCGTGAAAGACCTGCCAAACCCATGCAGACGGGATACCGCTGCCGCTAATGGGCCGCTAAACCGGCGCATTGTCAACGCTGGTCGTCAGGATGACTTCTCACTCGATCCAGCAGGACTGGACAACATAAAACGGTCTTTTCGTTGATCAACTTTCGTCAACGCCTGAAAAATTCTGTCCGCGTAAGGTTCTGGATGACGCCGCCGAAAATCGGGAGCAGAACCGGTTGGGCTGCGGCATTTTGGACGCAACACAAAAAAACCCAACTCATGTCATTTCGTCGACGCAATACGTTCGCTATTCTTTCTGCGCTGGACTTTGCACTTTGGGGTGGGGTGGACCGCTGCGCGGCTAGTGTGCCCGCGCGAACAGTCAACCCGACACGGCGCCTTGCCGTTCAGGCCAAAGAAGCGAGCCCATGGCAACCGACGCATCCCCTCAGGCATCCACCCTTTCCACCTCACGCAGCTTCGTCTTCGGAACGGGCGGGGCGGATACGATCGCCGGGACGCCGGGCGCCGACATCATCTACGGTCGCGCCGGTGACGATGTGCTTTCAGGCGCAGCCGAGGCCGATATGTTCGTGGTCCGGCGCGGTGAGGGTTCCGATACGATAACCGATTTCCAGGCCGGATCCGACGGAGATGTCCTTCGTCTCCAGCACTACGGATTTGCCGACTTCGCGGAGTTCAAAGCCGCCTCGGCCCAGTCCGGTTCGGATGTATCCGTCGCCCTGCCAAACGGCGAGACGCTGACCCTGGCCAATGTCGACCTCGACGCGCTGCTGCCTGAAAATCTCCAGTTCGACCAGCCGCTGCCGATCTCGGGCGAGCCGACGAACTGGGATTCGACCTATGAACCCGGCAGCACGCTCGAAGGCACGGCGGAGAACGACCAACTGTCGGGCAGCAATCCCGACATCACGCTCGTCGGCGGCACGGGCGACGACACCTACATCGTCTGGGATCACACCAACACGGTGGTCGAGGAGGCCGATGCCGGCATCGACACGATTTCCACCTATGGCGTGCACGGCTACTCGCTGACCTCCGCGCCCAATGTCGAAAATCTCACCCTGCTCGGCGGCGAAGCCTCTTCAGCCCGGGGCAACGACCTCGCCAACATCATCACCGGCAACAGCGCCAGCAACCTGATCGACGGCGGCGGCGGCGACGACGTGCTCATCGGCGGCAGCGGGCGCGATACATTCGTCGTCCGGCAAGGCGACGGTTCCGATGTCATCATGGATTTCGAGACCGGGCAGCACGGCGACACCTTGGCGCTCGCCGACTTCGGGTTCGAAAACTTCGCCGCCGTCAAATCTGCCCTGCATCAGGTCGGTTCGGACACCATCCTCGATCTGGGCGACGGCTCGATCCTGACCTTCCGCAACAGCCAGACCGCAGACTTCTCCGCAAACAACTTTTCGCTCGGGGTCGATACCGCCTCCCTCGTCCAGACATTCAACGACGATTTCAACGAGCTCGACCGTTTCTCGGACGGGGACGGCACCTGGCGCACCCGTTTCGAATGGTGGGGCGACGGCGCCTTCACGCTCGCCCAGAACGGCGAGCGGCAGATCTATGTCGACACCGACTTCCGTGGCCTGACCAATACGGAACAGGACAGCCCGCTGGGCTACAACCCCTTCTCGATCGAGGACGGCAAGCTGGTCATAACCGCCGAGCCGATCGCGGACCCAAGCGCCGCAACCAAGCATTACGACTTCACCTCGGGCATGATCTCGACGCAGTCGTCCTTCTGGCAGACCTACGGCTATTTCGAGATCACGGCTGAGCTTCCCGAACAAGCGGGCACATGGCCGGCCTTCTGGATGCTGCCCGTCGACAATGGCTGGCCGCCGGAACTCGACATCCTCGAAGCCTATGGAGACATCCCCAACCAGGTCCATACGGCGGTTATCGGCCCGGACGGCACGACCGACGCCTGGGCGCAGGTGGACACGTCAGGCGGATATCATAGCTACGGCATGATGTGGACGCCCTATGAGATCACCTTCTACGTCGACGGGGTGAAGACCTCTTCGGTCCCCACCCCGACCGAGTTTCACGATCCCATGTACATGATGGCCAACCTGGCCATCGGAGGCCTGGCAGGGAATCCCGATCCTTCGCTGGTTGCGCAGTTCAGCATCGACAAGATCACTGCCCACCAGCTGCCGGAATATACGCTTGATCAATACACGCTGCGCGAGAGCGGCGCCTATACGCGCTACATCGAGGGAACCTACGGACCCGAGACTTTGCAGGGCACCTCCGGCAACGACTTCCTCAACGGGCGTGCCGGCGCCGACACGCTGATCGGCGGGGACGGCGACGACACCTACAATGTCAACGACAGGACAGCGAGGGTATACGAGGATTTCGATGGCGGCATCGAC
Source organism: Pseudomonadota bacterium (assembly GCA_023433855.1). Classification (GTDB taxonomy): domain Bacteria; phylum Pseudomonadota; class Alphaproteobacteria; order Rhizobiales; family Rhizobiaceae; genus Neorhizobium. The sequence goes on from JAEYTV010000616.1 coordinate 2,719, forward strand.
ACGATACGGGCCTCGGTGAGCTACATCCTGCCGGACAATGTCGAGAACCTGCACCTGGTCGGCAATAATGGCTGGAACGGCGCCAAGGGCAACGACTTGCCGAACATCATCATCGGCAATGGCGGCGGCAACGTCATCACGGGCGGACTCGGCAACGACATACTGACGGGCGGCGGCGGTCCCGACACTTTCGTCTTCAGCCGCGGCGACGGTTCCGACATCATCACCGACTTCGAGGCCGGACAGGGCCGCACCGACGTGGTCAAGCTTGTCGACTACGGCTTCTCCACCTTCGAGGAGGTGAAGGCCGCGATGACGCAGTCCGGCGGCGACATCCACCTCGCGCTGAGCAGCTTCGAAACGCTGGTCTTCCGGAACACGGAGATTTCCGACTTCGCGGCGGACGATTTCCTGCTGCCTGACATCCCGCCGGAGAGCCAGGCCTGGATCAGGGCCAATATCGGCACGGAAGGCGCCGACACGATGCTCGGCAGCGCATCCAACGAGCGCTTCGAAGGCAAGGGCAACGCCGACACCTACGCCGGCGGCATGGGGGACGACACCTATCTCATCGACAATGCCGACCAGCAGGTCATCGAGCGGCTGCACGAAGGCGTCGACACTGTGGAGGCCTTCATCTCCTACACGCTGCCCGACCATGTCGAGAACCTGAAGCTGCTCAATCCGGGAACGAGCGGAACCGGCAACGACCTCGCCAACCGAATCACCGGCTCGGACGGCGACGACGTCCTCAATGGAATGGGCGGCAATGACTATCTCGTCGGCGGCCGCGGCGCCGACGTGTTCGTCTTCGAGCTTGGAAACGGCTCCGACACTGTCGCCGATTTCAGCGGCAGCGGAACCGAGGAAGGGGATACGTTGCGTCTCGTGGGCTACGGCCCCGACGCCTATCTGACAAATGTGGAGGATGACTGGACGATTCACTATTCCGGAGGGACGGAAACTTTCCACCTGTCCGGGGTCACGTCGCTTTCGCAGACAGACTACGTCTTCGTCTGATTGGGAAAGCTTCTGCGCTGCTTGTATAACGCAAGGACACCATCCCAGCGTCATGCCACCTGCGTCGGCATGACGCGGGCAAGGTGTGGTTTCCCCCGCACCGTGTTCCCGCAACAAGAGCAGCGCTGATCTTGCAAGAGAGTGAGCATTTTTCGCGCTTTGCGCGAGCGCAGCAAAGGTTTCGCTGCGACGCAATATTTTGTGACCTATTGCAAAACTGGAGTATAAACTTTTATAACCGAGGCCGTTTCAAACGTGAATTTTCGCAAACCTACGAAACATTCATAAATACATCGTGATTTTTGCGGTGCAGCATGACAGTTTAAAAATTAGTATATTGAACCTATCTTGTGTTACGGCCATCGTCATTACCGAATAGTGGCGCGGCTAAGTGTCGAAAATACCCACTTGATCGCATTAGAGATCGATGGTTTAAATTTAGTGTTCGCGAAGGGGCGCATCAGGGGCGGGTCGCGTGCGGATAGCGTTGATGGAGACGTCTGATGCTAAAAGCCGAAAATTCCCTGGACAGTACCGGCAGTCCAACAGTCGAGATCGTCGGTGCCGGGTCGGCTAGATACGCGCCCGGTGGCGCGCTCAAGCGAGTTCTCGATATAGCAATCGCGACAACCGGGGTGGCCGTGCTGTGGCCGCTCATGCTGATGGTGGCTCTCGCCATCCGCTACACCGATCCCGGACCAGCCATCTTCGGCCATGAACGGATCGGCCTGAACGGCCGCCGCTTCAAATGCCTGAAGTTCCGGTCGATGATCATCAATTCGGATACTGCGCTGCGCGAGTTGCTGGAACGCGATCCGGCCGCCGCCGCCGAATGGGCGCAGTCGCAGAAATTGAAGAACGACCCGCGCGTCACCAAGCTCGGCAAGATGCTCAGGGAAACCAGCCTCGATGAGCTGCCGCAGCTCTGGAACGTGCTCAAGGGCGACATGAGCATCGTCGGTCCGCGGCCGATCGTCTCGGCCGAGGTGCGACGCTACGGCAATCACTTCCCGGCCTACGCCGCCACCAAGCCGGGCATCACCGGGCTTTGGCAGGTCACGGGACGCAGCGACTGCACCTATGAGGAGCGCGTGTCGCTGGACGTGGCCTATGTCGAGAACTGGTCGCTTCTGCGGGACGTATGGATCATCGCCAGGACGGTGATCGTCGTGTTCGGTCGCAAGGGCAGCTACTGAAGCTGCGCCTTACGGCTCTTCGCCGACCTTCCTTGGAAGGTGCAATTCGCTGGGCACCGGCTTCCGGGTTTCGGCTCCCGGCTTTTTGCTCCAGGGGCGGGCGATGGCCAGCATGGTGATAAAGTATGCGCACTCGATCACGAGCAGGGCGATGAGCGCCGCGGCCAGCATGGGCAGCGCCCCTTCCGCGCTCGCGGCATATGCGCCCAGCACTGCCGGTATCATCGCGATCAAGCCGACGGCGACGGCGGAAAGCCGTATCACTCCACAACCGACGCCAATGGCTAGATACAATAGGACTACAGTTCCGTTCATCGGTGCCCCTTCCGTTGAACCGTGCGCTACTGGTCGGCCGTTAAGTTTCGCTGAAACAAACCAGTCAAAACCAATGCGCTGCCTATCTTGGTAGCAGCCGATGGAAGAAAAGCCAACAATTTAGTCGATACGTGCCTTCCATGAAGTCTACCTCGCCGAGCAAGTGTTGCGGGATCGCATCAAAGGGAACGATCAATGATAATACGGACGTCGGCTGAAAACAGTTCCCGGGAACCGTTGTTTTCAATCGTCATGGTTACCTATGCGCGCGACCACTTGGTCCCCGAGACGATCGCGCAGGCGGCCAAGGTGGCCGCACCCCGGCTCGACGAGGTCGAGTTTATTCTTGTGGACAACAATGTCGACGAGACGGACCGCTCGGTATTCCTCGCCCCGTTCAGCCGCTGGCAATACGTCAAGCTCGGCTACAACAAGGGCGTCTCGGCCCGCAATGACGGGGCCAACACGGCGCGCGGCGCCTACACGATCTTCGTCGACGACGATGCGTTCCTCAATCCGGAAGGCGTGCTGGACCGCTACGAGGCGGCCTTCGCCGCCAATCCGAACGTCGCCATCGTCACCGCCCGCCATATCGATCATGCGACCGGCGTCACGCCCCGCGCGTCCTTTCCCCACACCGACAAGTCGCTGCCCCAGGATCGCCCCTTCAAGACCTTCCGCTTCCAGGGCAACGGCTTCGCCATGCGCCGCAGCGCCTTCGACAAGATCGGCCCGATGTCGGAGGAGTTCTTCTACGGGCTGGAAGAGATCGACTATGCCTATCGCGTCGTCGATGCAGGCTACGAGATCTACTACGAGCCGGCCTGCTGGGTGGTCGAGCACAACGACCCCGGCGGCCGCAAGCCGAAAAAGGAAGTCGAGGAGATGCGGCTGACCAACAAGCTGATCATCTCCTTCAAATACCTGCCGGCGATCTATCTGCCGCTCAACTTCGTGCTGTTCTCGGCCTATGTCTTCTATCTCAACCGCGGCCGGATAAACGTCTTCCGCTCCTTCGGCAATTTCCTGAAATGGGCGCGCGAACATCCCGGCCGCCGCAAGCCGCTCGGCCAGCCGGCAATCGCCTATATCGAGAGCTGCGGCGGAGCCGTGTGGAAATGAAGCCCCTCGCCGCGCAGCTTGCACGATATCTCGTCTGCTT
>JAEYTV010000633.1 GCA_023433855.1 Pseudomonadota bacterium
ACCCAGCAGAGTATGCGAACGAACGGAACGAGAGACGTGTATTCGGAGCCGAACAGAAGGGGCAGGAGCGGGGCGAAGACATAGACCGCCGCGCCAGCGGCAACGCTGATCAGGAAGGCTGCCGAGAATATCCGCGAAACGCGTTCTGTGGCGAGATGCAGGCCAGCTTGACTGGCTTTCGCCGTGCCGGGATAGACGATCCGGTTCAAAGCATCCACGGACAGGTAGCTGCTTTCGATGATACGCCGGGCGACGCTGTAGCTCGACACGATCTCGGCACTGGTCACGAGGCTAAGCACGAGCAGATCGGCATTCTGCCGCGCAGCCTTCAGGATGAAGGGGATGCTGAAGAAAAGTCCCAGCCGCAGTTCTTCTCGTGCGAGCCGGAACAGGGGGGCGCCCAAAGTCCGCATGGAGAAGGCGCAGACCAGCAGCATCAGCACATGCGCTCCGAACTGCCACAATATCCAGCCGGAAAGCGTCGACACACCGAAGACAAGACATGCAACGACGGCGCATGCGGTTCGGATGAGGGCAAAACCCATCACGACCTTGTTGGCGGACGCAAAGTCCGAGACGGCGATAAACGCCTGCTCGGCGAGCAGGATGCCCCGAACGAGAACGATGTTCGTCGCGAGCATCATGGTGATCTCGACCACGTTGCCGACCGGATCTGGCGACACCTGGAAAAAGAAGGGCAGGGCGCCCGCACCGAACAACACGAGGATCGCGCCGGTCACTGCCGTCAGGATGATGCTGTGACCGAGCATGACCGGATACATCGAATGATCGCGGGCAACCCGCCGCACGAGGCACTCGGTTGCTCCCAATCCGCAAAGGTGAACCGCGATCGCCGAGACCGCGGTGATCGCAACGAAAAGGCTGAACTCCTCGACCCCCAGCGAGCGGGCAAGGATGGCGAAGGTGAGGAGTTGGGCTGCCGAACTGACAACCAGGCTTCCTCCCGAGGCGGCATAGGAGATCGCCATCGGCAGGAGGGCACGGCAGCGATGCAACCGGGACGTCGGGCTGCTCATGGTAGGGCTTCCGCCAGTTGGGGAGCCGAAGGCTCGGTCGCTTGCGAAGGATTGCTGAAGACACTGAGCCACAGCTGTGTGGAAAGGATGCCAACGAATGCCGCATTGTCACGGAAGCCCGCGGCGCGTTGCATCCGGCATTTTTCGCGAAGCCTGGTGACAGCACGCGGATCGAATAGGCCGTTGGCTGCAATCGCGGGCTCGGCGAGCATCTCCGCTACATAGCCCTGGCTACCGCCTCCGCTGAAGGATCGGCTGTCGGGAGCACGATAGGGTTGCTTCGGCCGCTTGCTGATCAGATCCGGCAAAAGGTCCTTCGCGGCCCGCCGCAGGATGTGCTTTTCTTCGAGCCCCTTGAGCTTCATCCCGGGTGTAAGGCGGCTTGCGAATTCCACTAGCCGATGGTCGAGGAACGGGAAGCGGCCCTCGATCCCATGCGCCATGGCCATCCGATCCCCCTGGCTCGACAGGATGTAGCCGGGCAACAGGTAGCGGCCCTCGAGATATTGCGCCTGGCTCAGCGGATGCCATCGCCCGAACTCAGGGGGGAGCCGGGACGCAAGTTCTTCTGCCGCATCGTAGGCACCCAGCTGGGCCCGCAGATCCCCGGAATAGAAGATCTTGGCGGCGGCGGTCGAGCGGAACCGCGGCCGATGCGAAAAGAGGAGATCGGATGTCGCGTCATTGCCCACCCCGAAGAAAGCCGCAAGGTAATGTGCAGATTGCTGCTGCAAGCCCGGCAAATAGGGATAGAGCTTTCGGAACAGATGCGGCCGTAATCTCGATCCGGGCTGCCGGGCGCAGAAGCGCCGCACGGCGGTCTCGCGGAAGATGTCGTAGCCGCCGAAGACCTCATCGGCTCCTTCGCCGGTCAGCACGACTTTCATTCCGGCATCGCGCACCAGACCCGCGAGGCGATAAAGCGGGGCGGGAGCTGTGCGCAGCACCGGCCGCTCGGCAAAGCGGATCACCTCGGGAAAGCTCGCCGCGATGTCCTCCGATCCGGTGCGGATGGCATGGTGTGCTGTGCCGATTGCCTGAGCGGCCGCTATCTGAAAGGCACTTTCGTCGTGTTCGGCATCATCGAACGTCACGGAAAACGTCGCGAGACCGTTCGGCGCCATGGGGGCAGCAAGCGCGGTGATCAGGGACGAGTCGAGGCCGCCTGAGAGATAGGCGCCAACCGGCACGTCGGCGCGCATTCTGATGCGGGTTGCGTCGTGAAGCAGGGCCCGAAGCTCTTCCAGCTTCTCTTGCGGGCATGTAGCGAGGCGATCGTCCCTATCCGGAAACGTCAGCGTCCAGTAGGCCCGGATAGTTCGGTGTTGACCTTCGGCAATCATCACTTGCCCGGGTTCCAGCTCGAAGATGCCCTTGAAGGCGGTCCTCGGCGGGATCGGTGCCCAGAGGGTAAAGATCTGGTCGAGCGCGTAGGGGTCGATCTCGGGCCGGATCGCCGGCACCTGCAGAAGCGCCTTCACCTCGGAAGCGAAGTAGAGTGTTCCCCTATGCTCCGTGTAGAACAATGGGCGCACGCCCATCCGGTCGCGTGCCAGCAGCAGCCGACGTTCCCGTGCATCCCATAGGGCGAAAGCGAAATCGCCATTCAGGCGTGGAAGGCATGCTTCCCCATATCGGGCAAAGAGCTGCAGGAGGACCTCGGTATCGCTTCCTGTGCGGAAGACGACGCCTTGCGCCTTCATCTCATCGCGGAGTTCCACATAGTTGAAGATCTCGCCGTTAAAGGCGATCGTGAAGCGGCCGTCGACGCTCGTCATCGGTTGCTGGCCGTCCGAAAGTCCGACGATCGACAGGCGGACATGCGCTAGGCCGACGCCTGGCGCGGCATAGACACCTTGGCCGTCGGGGCCGCGATGGGCGATTGCTCCCGCCATGGACGAAAGGAGCATCTCCGAAGTGCCGGAGGAATATGCCTCACCGATGAAGCCCGCAAAACCGCACATCTGTTTCCGTCATGAACAGGACATTGAGGTTCGTTCTTAGGCGGAAATGCTTGAGGCTCTCCTTATGCGGTCGGTAAAATGTTACGCGTGTGCAAAAGAGGTTCAGTCCGGCTGCATGCCGAGGACGACCGTCGGCCACAGTTCGGAGACCGTCGGATGGATCGGAACGGCCCAGCGCAAGTCATCGAAGGTCGCAGCGACGTTCATCATGTCCAGTACGCCGTGGATGGCCTCGTCGCCACCAGTTCCGAGGATCGCTGCTCCGAGGATCTTGCGGGTTTCCGCGTCAGCGACGATCTTCATGAAGCCCTTGGTCTCGCCCTTTTCGACGGCGCGGCCGACACGGCTCATGTCCCGGCGGCCGACCAGGACCTTTTTCCCTGCCCTCCTTGCCTCGAACTCGCTCATGCCGACGCGGCCGAGCGGCGGGTCGATATAGAGTGCGTAGCCCGGGATCCGATCGGTGACCTTGCGGTCGTCGCCGTCGAAAAGGTTGGCGGCGACGATCTCGAAATCGTTATAGGCGGTGTGGGTGAAGGCGCCCCGGCCGTTGCAGTCTCCGAGCGCCCAGATGCCCTCGACGGTCGTCGCAAGGCGGTCATCTACCTTGACATAGCCGCGCTCATCGGTCTCCACGCCCGCCCTTTCCAGCCCGAGGTCGTCGGTATTGGGACGCCGGCCGACCGCAAGAAGGATATCCGAACCGACTACATCGGGGTCGCCCTCGGTGCAGTTCACGCCGACCGCAACGCCTCCCTCGTGGTTGCTGAAACGGATGCACTCGGCACCGGTGCGGATCTTGATCCCCTCGGCTTCCAGGATGCTCCGGACTGCCTCTGAGACCTCTTCGTCCTCGCGTCCGATGAGGCGCGAACCTTTTTCGACCACCGTTACCTGTGAGCCGAAGCGGCGGTACATCTGCGCGAATTCAAGCCCGATGTAGCTGCCTCCCACAATGACCAGGTGTTCGGGGACGCGATCAAGCAAGACGATATCGCTGTTCGTCATATAAGGGACCTGACCAATACCCGGAAAATCGGGAATGGCAGCTCGACCCCCAACGTTCAGGAAGATCTGGGGTGCGGTCAGCAGTTCTCCCTCCACGCGTATGGTATCCCTGCTTTCGAACCGAGCATGTCCGCGCAGCAGCGTACAGTTCGGCATGCTCTCCAGCCAGTTCTCGTTGCTGCGCCGGGAATCGAGGGTCACTTGATGGGAGCGCTGCATCACCGTGGGCATGTCGATCTTGACCGGGTTTTCGAGCACGACCCCGTATTCGCTGGCGCGGCGCGCCAAGTGCGCAGCGTAGGCACTGGCGACCAGCGTCTTGGTGGGTTTGCAGCCAGTGTTCACGCAAGTGCCCCCGACATGCTTGCGCTCGATGATGGCAACCTTCCGGCCATCATCGTTGAAGCGCCCCGCGAGCGAAGGGCCTGCTTGGCCTGCACCGATGATGATGGCGTCGAAAGTCTTCATGGCATCACCAGGCGAGGAAGTGAGGATATGATGAAATAGGCACCGATGATGGCCACGGCATCCTCGATCAAGGCTGCGGGACCATCCTTGCCGAAGCTCGCAGCGAGCCTGGAACGGGCCGCCGCGCCGGCATATGTGCCAATCACGGCGCCTATGACGCCGACGATCAGCCCGAGGATCCAGCCGCCAAGGGGCGTCACGATGGCCGCACCCGCCACCGCTCCCATCAGAATGCGGGCGCCGAACTGCTGCGGCACCTTTCGGCTGGGAGTGGAGGGGAGTTGGTCCACAACGAGTTCAAGGGCTGCGAGGATGACAAGGATGACGACGGCCCAGATGGAGCCGAGAAACGACAGCCACGAGGCCGACAGGTCGATCCAGCCGAGATAGGCCGCACAACTCACCGCGGCGGGCGCCGTCATGGTGCGGAGACCCGCAACGACACCGATGAGAAGCGCAAGCACGTAAATCATAGCAGCACCGGCCCCAAGTCTCGCCCATAGCTAGACTGTGGCGGGCCGGTCGACGGGTCAAGCGAAAGTTTGTCGCGATACTGCCGAAGCATCAGAACGTGCAGGCGAGCGTAGAGCGGCGAGCGATTTTATGGAGATCAACATGGGGAATCGACGGGGCGGAGATTAAAATGCAGCGAAATACGCGCTAGAACGGCAGCGAATGGAGGTGCGGGTGCTTGAGGTATCGTATTCTGTTGCCGTTGACGGTTTTCGTCGTACTCGGTCTGGCGCTGCTATTTCGCGGGACTGACTTCGCCGCGCGCCGCTACATGAGCGAAGCGGAGGCGCAGGCGAGCACGACGCTGCGGCTCGCCGTCTCCGCGCTTGACGGGCATCTGAAGCGCTATGAGGCGCTCCCGGCGCTGATTGCCGATCAGAACAACATCGAGGCGTTGATCTTCGATCCGTCCAATCTTGGCCTGCGGGCACGCACCAACGCCTACCTGAAGGAGATCAACGCACTCCTGAAATCCTCGGACATCTACGTCATGACATTGGACGGTGAGACGATCGCCGCCAGCAACTACGACTCGGCGGTGAGTTTTGTCGGCGAGAACTTCACCTATCGTCCGTATTTCCAGCAAGCGGCGCAGGGCCGGCAGTCCCGGTTCTATGCGTTGGGCACCACCTCGTCGAAACGGGGCTACTATTTCGGCTCTCCGATCAGCGTTGGAGGCACCATCCGGGGGGTCATCGTCTTCAAGGTGGACATCGATACTATCGAGGAGAGCTGGCGGGGCGCTGGCGATCGCATCTTTGTGTCCGATCCGGAAGGCATCATCTTCATGACCGGCACTCCGGAGTGGCTGTATGCAAGCATCCTGCCTCTGACGCCAGACCGGATCGCCCGCACGGAAGCTTCCCGGCGCTATGCGGATGCAGAGCTTCGAGAGCTGCCGATCAGCCGCGGAAGTTTTGCGGGCCGCGACGTCATGATGATCTCCGATGGGACGATGGAGCGGGAGTACCTCGTTGTGTCCCAACCGATGGACGACGCCGGGTGGACCGTCAACGTGCTCATGGACCTGAATTCGGTCCGTACGCAGGCGCAGACCGGAACCGTCGCAGCCGTGCTCACCCTTTGCCTCGCGGCACTGGCGCTCGCGATTGTGATGCAGCGCCGAGCACGCCTCAGCGAGCGGATGCAATTGCAAACGGAGGCCCGCAACGAGCTTGAAAGGCGTGTGGCGGAGCGCACCGCCGACCTTGCGAGGGTCAACAGTCGCATCGAAGAGGAGATTGCTGAGCGCCGCCTCACGGAAAGACGGCTGCGTCAGACGCAGGCGGATCTCATCCAGGCAGGCAAGCTCGCCGGCCTTGGGCAGATGTCGGCTGCATTGTCGCATGAGTTCAACCAGCCACTCGCGGCAGCCAAGACCTATGCGGAGACCACCGGCGTGCTGATCGATCTCGGCCGTACGGACGAGGCCCGCGACAATGTCCGACGCATCTCGGCGCTCATTGACCGGATGGCGTCGATCAGCAGGCATCTTCGCAACTTTGCGCGCAAGCCGAACGAGAAACTCGGTCCCGTTGCGCTGAACGATGTCATGGGTGACACCCTGGAAATCGTTGCCGCCCGCCTCAAGGCAGCGGATGCCACGCTCCATGTGGATATCGATCCTGGCCTGCCGCCCGTCAAGGCCGGTGCCGTGCGGCTGCAGCAGGTGCTCGTGAACATCATAACCAACGCGGCCGACGCGGTGGAAGGCCTTGAGGACAGGCAGATCACGGTCTCCGCAAAGGTCGAAGGGGACAAGGTCATCGTGTCAGTACGCGACCGTGGGCCCGGAGTCGCGGCGGCGATCCGCGAGCGCATTTTTGATCCGTTCTTCACCACCAAGGGCGTCGGCAAGGGGCTCGGTCTCGGCTTGTCGATCTCCTACAACATCGTCAAGGATTTCGGCGGCAGCCTCAGCGTCATCGATCATTCGAACGGCGGCGCAGTCTTCCAGATCGAACTCGATATCGCCGACAGCGCCACCAGGGAGGCCGCTGAGTGAACAGCCAACGTGTTCTGCTGGTCGACGACGAGGAGGAACTGCGTCGCTCCACCGCCCAGGCGCTGGAGCTCTTCGGATTGCCTGTGCAGACCTTCTCGCACGCGGACCACGTTCTGGAACTGACCGGTTTCGGATTCGAAGGCGTGGTCGTCAGCGATATCCGCATGCCTGGCATGGACGGCATGAGTTTGCTGCACCGGATCCGGGAACTCGACGCGGAAATCCCCGTCATCCTGGTCACCGGCCACGGCGACGTGCAACTTGCGGTCAAGGCCATGCGCGAGGGAGCCTACGACTTCCTCGAGAAGCCATTCACGCCGCAACATCTCGCCGGTATCATCCGCCGCGCGCTGGACCGCCGCGCGCTCGTGCTCGAGAACCGCCGGCTGCGTGCGGTCGCTGGAAAGCGCGACGATCTTGAGGCACGCCTTCCTGGCCGAACCCAGGCGATGGTCGATCTGCGCTACCGCATTCGGGCCATCGGAGCAACGGATGCCGATACGCTGATCATCGGCGAAACCGGCGCCGGCAAGGAGGTTGTCGCGCGGGCGCTGCACGACGTGAGCCCACGCGCAACCCGGCCCTTTATCGCGATCAACTGCGCCGCCCTGCCAGAGAACCTGATCGAGAGCGAACTTTTCGGCCACGAGGCTGGCGCCTTCCCCGGCGCGCTTCGCCCCCGTTACGGGAAGTTTGAACACGGCCGAGGCGGCACAATCCTTCTCGACGAAATCGGCTCCATGCCGGTCGACCTGCAGGCGAAGTTCCTGCGTGTCCTGCAGGAACGCGTCATTACCAGGCTTGGCTCCAACGAGGTCGTGCCGCTGGACGTGCGTTTCATTGCTACCAGCAAGGTCGACCTTGAGGCAGAAGTCGCTGGAGGCCGTTTTCGCGCCGACCTCTTCTACCGGCTCAATGTTGCAACCATACACGTGCCGTCGCTGGCTCAGCGTCGCGCCGACATCCCCCTTCTCTTCCTCCAGCTCGTTCGCGAGGCTGCGGCGCGCTACGGCCGCGAGGACATGGAGGTGCCCGCCGACGTCGTGTCGGCCATCGCCAAGCGGGACTGGCCGGGAAACGTCCGGGAACTGCGCAATGCGGCGGACCGCTGGGTGCTTGGCCTGGATCCGAAGCCTGGTGAGGTCGGCGCCGTCAAGGATACCGGTCGTCTTGCCGACAAGGTGGCCGCATTCGAACGAAGCATAATTGCCGGTGAGATTGCGGCTCACGGCGGCGCGCTCCGTCCGGTCTACGAATCTCTCGGCATCTCGCGCAAGACCCTCTACGAGAAGATGCAGAAATACGGTCTGGACAAGAAAGTGTTCGGCCCGGAACAGTTGCTGCAGGACGACAGGGACGGGTGATCGGCTGCCATGGGTGGAAATCCACCCAACGATTCCATCGTTTGTTTCCGAATCCACCCATTGCGAAGCTTGATCCGAGCGAATTCGATGCTTCGGATGCCGGGCCGCGATTGCGTGTATTTCCCCGATCCCCGCAAATGTCAGCGAGCTGGCGCTGGAGGAGACTGGTGCGCCGGCCATGCCAAATGTTTCATCCTGGAGGATCCGATGAAAATCATGAACGCCGTCATGGGCGCTACCGTTCTTGCGGCAACGGCATTGTTTTCCGTTGCAGCCGGCGCCCAAGGTTATCCCGAACGACAGATCACCATGGTGGTGCCCTTTTCGGCAGGCGGCCCGACCGATACGGTCGCCCGCCTCGTCGCCGAGGCCATGTCGAAGGATCTCGGCCAGCAGATCATCGTGGAAAATGTCGGCGGCGCCGGCGGCACGCTTGGCGCAGCCCGTGTGGCCAATGCCGAAGCCGACGGTTACACCGTGCTGCTGCACCACATCGGCATGGCAACCAGCGACACTCTCTACCGCAAGCTTCCCTACGAGACCCTCAACGCTTTCGAATATGTTGGTCTGGTCACGGACGTGCCCATGACGCTGCTCGCTCGCAAGGACATGGAGGCAACCGACCTGAAGGGCCTCATTGAATATGCCAAGAGCAACAGTGACAAGGTCACGGTTGCCAATGCCGGTATCGGCGCGGCCTCGCACCTTTGCGGCATGCTGTTCATGAGTGCGATCGAGACGCCGCTGGTTACCGTTCCTTACAAGGGCACGGGTCCTGCCATGACCGACCTCCTCGGCGGCCAGGTCGACATCATGTGCGACCAGACGACCAACACGACCAAGCAGATCCAGGGAGGCACGGTGAAGGCCTACGCCGTCACCTCGCCTGAGCGGCTGGAAGTTCTCAAGGATCTGCCAACCGTGAAGGAGGCCGGCCTGCCGCAGATGGAAGTCGGTATCTGGCACGGCGTCTACGCGCCCAAGGGGACGCCCAAGGAAGCGATCGACAAACTGAGCAAGGCGCTTCAGGTTGCGTTGAAGGATCCGAGTGTCGCGGCTCGTTTCGCCGAACTTGGCACCGAGCCTTCCCCGGAGAACGACGCAACGCCTGAGGCCCTCAAGGCCAAGCTTGAAAGCGAGATCGCCCGGTGGAAGCCCGTCATCGAGGCCGCCGGTCAGTACGCTGACTAAGTTGCGGGACCCCATACCTTCTCCTGTCCGGGGCGGGTATGGGCTCCACTCATCGTCGGCGGCCGGGAGGTCGCCGTGGCGGCTCGTCGCTTCCGCTCGCGGAAGATCAGCGAGCGCGGGATGGTGAGCATAT
>JAEYTV010000635.1 GCA_023433855.1 Pseudomonadota bacterium
CTCCTAGCCTCCGAATTCCGTTCCCATTCTGCGAACGGATGTTTCCCTGCTGCACATTAGGGGCGGGTCTCCGGCTCGCAAAATCCAGTTGGTTCACGGACGCGGAAGGAAGGTAATGCCTCACACCAGCCCGAGCTGGCGCAAGTGCCGCACGACGACCGGATAAGTATCGGGCCGTATATAGTCGCCGGCTCTGGAGCCCTTGAAGAGCGCGTCAAGCAGTCCGCGGTCTTCGACGATCGGTATGCCAAGGCGCCTCGCCTCGGTCGCGATCGTCGTTCCGCCTTTGCCTGCCCCTTTGACCGTGACGACGGGAATCGGCGTCTCGCCGCCGACATAGCGCACGCCCACTGCCCGGTCGCCCAGAACCGCAATCAAGGATGAGTCCTTCACTCCGAGCTTTCTTTTGGATGCGGTCAGCGTTTCGCGCCGCAATCGTTGGAATTCGCGCTGTATCAGCGGGTCGCCTTCGACGTCCTTGTGCTCACGCCTGAACTCCGTCGTCGACATGCGCATGTCGCGCAAGAACAGCTGACGCTGGATCGGAAGGTCCGCAAGGCCAATGACGATAAAGGCAATGGCGGCCGCAAATCCAAGCGGCGTGACGATGCCGAGGATGACCGGAACGAGGCAGGTGTCGCCGCAGCCCGGAGCCTCGATGATCGGCCTGAGCCACGCCAGCAGAATGATGACGAAAAGGATCGACAACAACAGCAACTTCACCAGCCCCTTGGTGAACTCGACAACGTTCCGCATCGAGAAGATTCGCTGCAGGCCGTTGACGGGGTTTATGTTCTCGAATTTCGGCGTGATCGGCTCGGCGGAAAACACCGGTCCACCCATGGAAATCGCGGCTGTAAGCACGGTCACGACAACGACAATGATGGCCAGCGGCAGCAGCGTCAGCAGAATGGCCCAGCCGAACTCCTCGCTGACGCGTACAATTCCCGCCTCGAACGGCTGAGTCGCCGCCTCGATGACAACATCCAATAGCCTGTCCACGCGGGCGGCGATGCTGGGCCAGCCAACATTGAGGTAGGCAAGCGCGCAAAGCAGCGCGACCGCCGAAACGAGATCATGGCTATGCCATGTCTGGCCTTTTTGCCGGGCGTCCCTCAGCTTCTTGTCGGAGGCTGGAAGGCGCTTTTCCTCGGTTTCCTCTGACAATGTCGCTTCTCGTCAAACTCACCCCTTCGCCGGTTGCAGGGGTGCTTCAGCTAGTTGCCAGTGTCGGATTGGTCCTGGTTGTTGGCGCCGCCGAGAGGATCATCCTCCTCGCCGTAAAAGTAGCGCTTGGCGGCGCGCACGCCAGGCGCGGCGCGGGCCGGTCCCATGCTGCGTCCCTCGACGAGATCGCGTTGGCTTTCGACCATGCGCTGCAGATTGTAGGCATTCGCGCAGCCCGGCGGCAGATGCGGCCCCAGTTGCGGCGTAATCGTCTGCGACGTGCTGGCAAGCGACGGGTCCGTGTCGGCAGGCTCGCCTAAGCAGGCATCGGGAGCGAGCACCGACCCGCCGGGGCCTTTCGCCGAGCCTGCGCCGGTCGATACATAACTGTAGCCGGGCGAATAGTCTGGCTCCGGCTCGGTCTGGCAGCCGGCGGTACCGACGCCGAGCAGGACGATCAGGCACAGGGAAGGTCTGGTCACGATCATCTCCCTCACTTCACGATCAACCCGGTGTTGCGTGGCTTCCGGACCTTGCGCTTCTTGGCCGGCCTGTCGATCGGTGTCGCCAGGTCGTGTGTTCTCACCGGCTCCACCAGATAGGGTGTGATCAGCACCACCAGCTCTGTCTCCTCCTTGCGAAAACGCTCGGATCGGAAAAGAGCACCGAGAACCGGGATGTCTCCGGCGATCGGCATCTTGTCCAGGTCGCGGGAGAAGGTCTGCTGGAACAGCCCGGCAATCGCAAAGGTTTGTCCGCTTGCGACCTCGACGGTCGTGTCGACCCGCCGCACGACGAAACTCGGCAGATTGAATCCCTCGGCGGAGAACGAAGCGCCGTTAACCGATGGAGTGCTCACCTCCGGTTTGACATGCAAGCCGATACGGTTCTTTCCAATGACCGTGGGGGTGAAGTTCAGCGATACGCCAAAGGATTTGTACTCCGCGGTGATCGTGTCCTCGCTTTGCGGAATTGGAATCGGAATCTCGCCGCCCGCGAGAAAACTCGCCGTCTGCCCGGTCACCGCGGTCAGATTGGGCTCGGCGAGTATCTTCAGCACGCCGTTCTTTTTCAGCGCATCGATCACCACCTCGAAATTGAAGCCGGTGTCATGGGAAATACCTGCCTCGAAATTACCTCCGGCACTGTCTGGAAAAGCATTGTTCTGAAGCATGCCGAATTCGAAGCCGCTCGACTTGTAGCCGATGGACCAGTCGATGCCGTAAGATTGCAGTTCGCTGCGCGAAACCTCCGCGAAGCGGACGCGGATGTTGACCTGCTGCGAGCCTTGAATCGTGGTGTTGTTCAGGGGCTCCTGGTCGGGCGGAGAGAAGGTGCGGGCAACGTCGTCGACATCGACGGCCTCATCCATGTCGACTGCTTGTCCCATGGCCACGATGCGCGTGCCGAAGATCGCCAGATCCGTCGTTCCCGTGCTGTTGAGCGCCCGGTTCGCCTCATTCGGCGGAGCCTCATCCATCGTCACACGTAGCAACGCGGTCGCCTCGACCTCCTTGTCACCGGTGACGGCGATGAGGTTGGTGATGCCCGGCTTCAACCCGTAAACATAGACGATATCGCCGGCGACGACCTGCAGGTCGGCGATCGTCGTGTCCGCGATCAGCACGGACTCGACCGGCACGCTGAAGCGCAGCAGATGCCCGTGTCCGACCGCCACATTGACCACCGAATTGGGAGGGAGACGTCCCGAGCTCTGCTGGGC
>JAEYTV010000002.1 GCA_023433855.1 Pseudomonadota bacterium
GAAGCCGAAGCGATGAGGGCTGCGGCGAAAGCGGAAGTGAACCTGGTCATTGTCTTGATCCTTTCAGAGTGTCCGCGGCTTGAAGTTTGCGACCTGGCCTGCGGATGATGTTTCGGTGTCTTGAATGGACTGCGGTTAGTTGGGGCGGTTTGCGCCGGTGTAATAGTCGCCGTGATCGGTTGCGAATTGGCGGTTGTCACGCGACGTGGGCTGGCGAACCTGGTCGATGCTGCCGGTGCTGATATGATCGACGGCGGCCGCCTTGGATGCACCTTCGTAATAGTCACCCTCTGCGAGTGCGACGCCTGCGAAGGACGCCGAAGCAATGAGGGCTGCGGCGAAAGCGGATGCAATGGTCTTCATTGTTTTCGTCCTTTGATCGGTGGCGGGCGCTGTGCCCGCGTTGATGTGAAGTTGTTTCCTTGCTTGCGAGCTAACAGATAGCCCCGGACGCTTTCGGGCGGTAGACTGCGAAAATCAAACAGATTGTTCGGGAATGGCGTATAAAGCATGTTCATCATTCCTGGCGATGAACTGTTGTTCGTCCAATAACCGGACGCGGGCCGTCTGCTGGCAAGCCAAGGCGCCCCTGGGAGGACCGCAGCCTTCGCGGACCATCTCCTGGAAGTTCGTCCCACTGCCATTCGTGAACCACCAAATCCAGAAGCTATCCGCCCTCGGATTGTCTCAGAGGTGAATCCACTGGGCCTCCAGTCCATCCCGAGGCGGCTGGCAGATATCTATTGGCGTCACTATCAAAAGTAGTAGTTGATAATCGACGCAACCCAAGGTAAGCTTTGCCATAGATGAGCGGCAGGCGGTTGGGCCGCTACCATACGGGACGCGCGACAGCGCGGCGGGACGCCAGGGAGGCATCGTGGTGGGTCAAGCTCAAGAGGCTGTTCGTGACAGGAAAGCTAGAAGCCGGCTGGAAGGGGACGCGAAACCGGAAGACGTTTGGGCGGAGATCCGGGCGGCAGCGAGCAACTGGTGCAGGACGGAACCGCTGCTGTCAGCACTGATCCAAGAACAGGTAATGCAGACGGACGGTTTTGATCGCGCGCTCGGGAGAAGACTGGCATGTGCCTTCAGCTGCAAGGCAATGCCTCAGGAGACGCTGGAGACGCTCATCGGAGAGGTGCTCGCCGAGTTTCCGGAAGCCCTTGACGACGCCTGCAGCGATCTTCTGGCGATCCGGAATGGAGACCCGGCGGCCCTTGATCCTGTCACTCCCTTCCTGTTCTTCAAGAGCTTTGCGGCTCTCGGCCTGCATCGGATAGCGCATCGTCTGTGGTGGATGCATCGGGAGCCCCTGGCTCTTTTCCTGCAGCAGCGCTGCTCGTTGGTGGCCGGCATCGACATACATCCGGCCGCGCGGCTCGGTCGGGGCATATTGATGGATCACGGCACAGGGATCGTGATCGGCGAAACGGCGGTCATTTCGGATCATGTGACGATGTTCCACAACGTGACCCTGGGGGGCACCGGCAAGGAACGCGGCGACCGGCATCCGAAGGTCGGGCAGGGGGTCTTCATTGGAGCAGGGGCCACCCTTCTCGGTCGCATCAGCATAGGCGACTGGGCGAGGATCGGCGCCGGCAGCGTCGTTCTCGCTGATGTCCCTGAACGGTCACTGGCAGTGGGCGTTCCAGCCCGCACCCGGGCGATCGATGATGACTGGCGGGATGCGCAGCGACTGGCGCCTCGCAAGCAACGACCCGAGATGCATTCCCGCGAAACGATGCCTGGAGTGACCAATGGCTGATTTTGCAATTTACCGCCGGATGAACTGGGACGGGCTCGTCCATGAATACGATCTTGACGGCTCGCGCCTCCGGCCATGGCCGAACTACCCCATGCCCTTCAGCGGAGGCTGGTGTGTTGTTCGTCCGCACACCAGGACCCTACCGCATACGCAGGTGGACCAGGAGATCTTCGTGGGCGTCAAGGGATCCGCGAAGCTGATCGTCGGGGAGCGGAGCTACGACTTCGGTTTCGGCGATATCGCGGCGATCCCCAAGCAGGTCAACCACTACTTCGAGAACAATGGCGACGACGATTTCCATTTCTACGTCGTCTGGTGGGATGAGCCACATGCAAGGCAGTATCTCTCCGAAATGAGCGAAAATCCGGGGGCCGGGCATGAGTAGGTTTATCGTGACCATCACGCCTCCCACGCCCAACGGAGATCTCCACATCGGCCATCTGGCCGGACCGTTCCTTTCGGCCGATGTCTTCGTGAGGGCGCAGAGGCAACGGGGACATGAATGCATCCTGGTGTCGTACTCTGATGACTATCAGTCATACATGAGCCGCAAGGCCCTCGAGGTAGGACGTGATCGGCAGACCATCGCGTGCGAGAACACGGAGAAGATAAAGTCCACCCTGCAGGCCGCGAAGATTGACATCGATCACTGGATGACAGCTTGGGAGAATCCGTATTTCTTGCGGGCGGCCGAGGAGATCCATGTTGCCGCGGAACAGGCGGGTGCTCTGGTCAGAAAGGCAACACTGGAGGCCCATTGTCCCCGCTGCCATGTCTGGGCCTATGAGGCTTTCGGGCGCGGTGAGTGCAACTACTGTGGTCATGATTCCGATGCCAGTCAGTGCGAGAACTGCGCCTTTCCGCCGGACGCGAGCCGGATGCGGAACTTCCGCTGCAAGATATGTTCCGGCGAACTTGATTGGCGTGAGGCGCAGCGGGAGTTTCTTCGCGTATCAGAATACGCGAACTACCTGCGAGACGTTTATCATGGCGCCACCGTACAACCTTCGATGGCCGCCTGGGCAGAAGATGTGCTTCGCGATGGGCCGCATCTATGGGGTATCACCAGACCGCATGAAGCCGGTCTGGACTTGCATCCCGACGGCTCGTGCCGTTTGCACACGTGGTTTCTCGGGCTAAGCGGCTATATGGCCGCGACGCGAGAATATGCCGAGCGGGTTGCGGGTGATCCGGACCTCTACGATCGGTTCTGGCGGAGCCCGGATGTCGGTCTCGTCCATTTCCTCGGTTATGACTGTGCCTACAGCCATATGGTCATCTACCCGGTTCTTCTCTCGCATCTGGCGGAGCCGAAGCCATCCCCGCGCTTCTTTGCCAATCGGTTTCTGAGGCTCGAGGGAGACAACCTGTCGACAAGCCGCAACCATGCCATCTGGGCAAAGGAGCTTGTCGACGAATATGGGGCGGACAGTGTGCGGCTATTCCTTTCTGCCATAGCGCCGGAGACCAAGGAGGAGGACTTCCACCTCGCGGCCTTCCGAGAATGGCATGCGTCCGTCTTCTCCCGCACGATTCCGGACCTCATCGATCGTGCGGCGCGCGAGCAGCCGACCGGCACCCCAGCGGCGGACGCGTTACTGCTGGAGTCATTTGCGGCCCGCTTCGAGACGGCGACCCGCGCCGAGACGTTCTCGGTGCAGGCGTTGGGTCTCACCGTGCTGGATGCATTCGCTGTGGCAGCCGAGCGTTCGCGCTTCGGCAAGCCGGTCCGCGCCTTTGTCGAGCTCATTGAACGTTTCGGGGCGCCCCTTCATCCGGAGCTTTCCGAGAGGATGGCACACAATCTGCGCGCGACCAAAACCGATCCGGTGGCGGACTACGCCATCTGACCGGAAAGGAAAGAGGATATATGGATGCGTGTTATCTCCAACACGGGTTGTGAAGACGGGCAGTCCTTGCCCGGAATGCCAGCGGCAGCGTTCACCGCCCGGGAGATCGGCTGTTCCCGCAGCCGGCCCCTCGAAAGAACGATCCACGTCGGTGTAAGTGCTCTCCTCCGGCCCGGTCTGACCGTGCATACGCGTACGCTGCTAAGGGCACTTGCGACAGCGATCAACCTGTACCCGCAGGTGCGTTCGCTCCGCTTCCATTTCGCCGACGATGGCGCCACCCCGACTGGCGGTTGCGCCGTTGCCCGGCGCTTCGTGCAAGACGGTGTTGATGCCGTCATCGGGCCATTCGGCTCCGACAGTCTGCTCGGTGCAGTCGACGTCTATGCGGAGGCGGGTATCCCGATCATAACTCCCGCGGCAACCGTGTGCGTGGGACGTAGAAGCGAGCTGGTCTTCCGGTTGTGCCCGGACGACCAGCAGATCGCCCGCTATACCGC
>JAEYTV010000349.1 GCA_023433855.1 Pseudomonadota bacterium
CCCGCAAAGAAGACGCCGGAGGGAATCGAGATCGATATCCCGATCACGCGCCAGGACATCGCCGAGATGACCGGGACCACGCTCCACACAGTCAGCCGGCTGCTGAGCGCATGGGAGAACGAAGGACTTGTGCGCAGCGGCCGCCAGAAGGTCATCGTCACAGATCCGCACGGCCTGATGCTCGTCGCGGAAAGCCGGGGCGGCAGGAAGCCGAACCTGTAGCTTCCTGCCGGACAAACCGGTCCGCCGGAGACCTTATTGGTCACAGAGAGTGGCTGAGGGTCGGCCTCAGGCCCGTTCGCTATTCCGACGCCTGGCTTCGCTCGGAGACCGGCCTGTTTCCAACGCCGACGGCCCGTTGGCAACAGGATCGCTTCTCATCGCCTCAAGGAGTTCCTCGGAGAATGGTTTCAGGTCGACCCGATGGGCATCGCACGCGTCCGCGACCGTGTGGAAGACCCCGATCGGACAGCCGATGCAAAGCATGCCGTAACGGATGAATACGCGGATCGTGGATGGCCATCGACGCATGATTTCATCGACCGTCATGTCGGAGCCGATGGTTGGGGGCGGTCTCACCTCAGGCGTCTCCAAAAGAACGCCAATCAAGCATTTCGCCGCTTCGCGAACTTTGCGCGGGCGCAAACAACGCGCGGAACAACGAGGCCGATCATGGCGGGCGCGACATTGAGACACTTGCGGCAAGGGAATCCGGCCCCTAAAAGTAGCAAAGGAAATGCCACTTTTGCGTGCCAAAAAATGATTCCTGTCGCATCAGACACTGTCCGCCCCGAGGCGGAAATGCCGCTTTCCCATCCGTCGGTGGACCGGGCCTTCATCGGCGGGCTCGTCCGGGACTTCTACGCGCGCGTGAGAGCCGACGCCCGGCTCGGCCCTATCTTCGCGTCCGAGATTCGCGGGGAGTGGGAGCCGCATCTGGAGAAGATGACCGATTTCTGGTGTTCGGTGATCCTGAAGAACGGCGTCTATAGCGGCCGCCCCGTTCCCGCCCATCTCAAGCTCAAGCAGGTGCGGGAGGAGGATTTCGACCTGTGGCTCGGCCATTTTCGCGAAACCGCCGCCGACCGCTGTCCGCCCGAAGTCGCCGAGGTCTTCGTCGATCGAGCCGAAAGGATCGCGCGCAGCCTGAAGCTTGCGATGTTTTTCAGGCTGGAGCGGCCTGGGACCGGAGCGGATGAATGACGGAACCGGACGTCGCGCTTTCGGCGCCATTTCGGCTAGGATCGATCCCCTCCGTCGACGGAACCGGGAAGTCCCTGCATGCGCCTGACGCTCCAGACCGACTATGCGCTAAGGATGCTGATGTACCTGGCGGTGCATCGGGACCGGCCGTGCCGGGTCACCGACGTCGCGACGGACTACGGAATCTCGCGCAACCATCTGCTGAAGGTCGCACTCAAACTGGGAAGGCTGGGCTACCTGACCACTGCGCGGGGGCGCACGGGGGGCATCGCCCTGGCCCGGCAGCCCGAAGAAATCAATCTGGGTGAGGTCGTGCGGCACATGGAAGACGGCTTCGACCTGACGGAGTGCATGCGGCAAGGCGGCCACTGCGCGATCACGCCTGGCTGCAGATTGAAAAGTGTCGTCGGTCGGGCGCTCGAGGCGTTCCTTGGCGTTTTCGACGGCTTCACGCTCGCCGATCTGATCGGCAACAGGGCCGAACTGCTCGGGCTACTTGAACTGAACAGAAAGTCGGGGAAAGCTGTTTCTCCGGATACTGCTCCTGGAGGGGAATGAATGCTGGGTAACCTCACCTCTTCGGAACGGCAGAACGCCCTGGTCCTGGCCGGCACGGGCACGGCCGTGGGCGCTGCCATGGCGGCGATCGGGCGTTCCGACGTCCTGGGAGTGCATGGCGTGATCGTCATGCTGTTCGGGGGCGTCATCGCCGCTCTGGTCATGTCCTCCTTCTACAGGCCGGAGCCGACAGAGGATCGGGCCGCATCCTACTACGACGACCCCATCAAGGTCGGCATCGTGCTGGCGATGGCATGGGCCGTGTTCGGCATGTTCATGGGTGTCTGGGTCGCGGCGCAGCTTGCCTGGCCGAATCTGGCTTTCGACGCCGCATGGTCCTCGTTTGGCCGCCTGCGCCCGACCCACACGAGCGGCGTGATCTTCGGTTTCGGCGGCAATGCCTTGATCGCGACCTCCTTCCATGTCGTCCAGCGCACGTCGCGCGCTCGGTTGGCCGGGCAGGTCAGCCCCTGGTTCGTGCTTCTCGGCTTCAATCTGTTTTGCGTGCTGGCCGTCTCCGGCTATCTGCTCGGTGTTACGCAGTCGAAGGAATACGCGGAAGCCGAGTGGTACGCAGACCTCTGGCTGGTCATCGTCTGGGTGACCTACTTCATCCTCTACATCGCAACCATCGCGCGGCGGAAGGAGCCCCACATCTACGTGGCCAACTGGTATTTCATGGCCTTCATCCTGGTCGTGGCCATCCTCCATATCGTCAATAACCTGGCGCTTCCCGTCTCCTGGAGCCATGCGAAGAGCTATACGATCTGGCCGGGCGTGCAGGACGCGATGGTCCAATGGTGGTACGGCCACAACGCGGTCGCCTTCTTCCTGACCGCCGGCTTCCTCGGCATGCTTTATTACTACCTGCCCGTACGGGCGCAGCGGCCGATCTTCTCCTACCGCCTGTCAATCCTCTCCTTCTGGGGCATCGTGTTCATTTACTTGGGGGCTGGCTCGCACGACTTGCACTACACCGCCCTGCCGCACTGGGTGCAGACGCTCGGTATGACGTTCTCGGTCATGCTGCTGGTGCCGTCATGGGCCTCGGCCGGTAACGCGCTGCTGACGCTGAACGGCGCCTGGCACAGGGTTCGCGACGACGCCACGCTGCGCTTCATGATGGCGGCGGCCGTCTTCTACGGTCTTTCCACGTTCGAAGGGTCGTTCATGGCGATCAGGCCGGTCAACTCGCTCAGCCACTACACCGACTGGACTGTCGGCCATGTCCATGCCGGCGCCCTGGGCTGGGTGGCGCTGATCACCTTCGGCTCGCTGTACACCATTGTCCCGAGCCTCTGGAAGCGCGAGCGCATGTATTCGGCAACGCTGGTCGAAGTCCACTTCTGGCTCGCGATCGCAGGGACGCTGATCTACGTCTTCGCGATGTGGAACTCCGGCATCATCCAGGGCCTGATGTGGCGGACCTACACCGAGGAAGGCGCACTGGCCTATTCCTTCGTCGACTCCCTGGTCGCGATGTATCCCTACTACATCGCCCGGGCCTTCGGCGGCCTGCTCTTCCTGATCGGAGCGCTGATCGGAAGCTACAACATCTGCATGACGGGCCGCGCGGCACCGCTCGCGGCTCCGCGCGGAGCCGACGCGCCCGTCGCAGCCGCCGCCGTGCCGGGAGAGTGACAGATGTCTGAGATGTTCCACCGCAAGCTCGAGCGCTCGGCCATCGGCTTCGTCATCGCCATCATCGCCGCGGCAAGCGTCGGCGGCATCGTCGAGATCGCTCCGCTCTTCACGATCCACGAGACCGTCGAGGAAGCCCCGGACATGCGGATGTATACGCCGCTGGAGCTGGCGGGCCGCAACATCTATGTCCGGGAAGGCTGCTATGCCTGCCATAGCCAGATGATCCGCACGCTCCGCGACGAGGTCGAACGCTACGGTCCCTATTCGCTGGCCGTAGAGTCGCAGTACGACCGCCCCATGCTCTGGGGATCCAAGCGGACGGGCCCGGACCTCGCCCGCATCGGCGGCAAATATTCGGACTTCTGGCACGTAGCGCACCTCAACAATCCGCGTGACGTCGTGCCGGAATCCAACATGCCCGCCTATCGCTGGCTGGCCCGTACGCCGCTGAAGACCGACGACCTGCCGCAACATCTGGCGGCCCAGCGGGCGCTCGGCGTCCCCTATACCGACGAGATGGTCGAGAATGCCGCGCGCGACGCCTACGGCCAGGCGACCCCTGACACCGATTTCGCGGCGGGCGTCACCGAGCGCTACGGCGAGGCGACCCAGGTTAGCGCTTTCGACGGTGTCACCACCAGGGTTACCGAGATGGACGCGCTGGTGGCCTATCTCCAGGTGCTGGGCCGCATGACTGACGCCGCGTATCGCGACACGGCCGCCGCCGAGCAACCCCCGGACCCGACGGACTGAGGAGGAAGGGATGGATTTCAGCTACGAAACGCTCGTTGCCTTCTCTAAGAGCTGGGGCCTCTTCTACATGATGGGCTTCTTCCTCTGCGTCTGCGTCTACGCGTTCTGGCCGAGGAACCGGAAACGGTTCGACCGCGCCAAGCACAGCATCCTCGATCAGGACGACAGGCCATGGCAGAAGTAGACCGCGATCCCGTTACCGGCCGTGAGACGACCGGCCACGAGTGGAACGGCATCAAGGAACTGGACACGCCCGTTCCCCGCGGCGTCCTGATGTTCCTGATCGCGACCCATGTCTGGGCGATCGTCTGGTGGTTCTTCGTGCCTGCCTGGCCGCTTGGAACGACCTACACGAGAGGCCTTCTCGGGGTCGACCAGCGCACGACCGTCGCGGCCCGGGTCGTCGAGGGCGAGGCGCAACGCGCCGCCTGGACAGCTAGGCTGGAGAGCGAGCCCTATGATGCGATCCTGGCCGACGAGGAATTGATGAAGACGGTCCGCGACACCGGGCGGCAGCTGTTCGGCGACAATTGCGCCGCCTGCCACGGCCGCGACGGAAAGGGGGGCGCGAACTACCCGGACCTCACCGATGACGACTGGCTGTGGGGTGGCGGTCCCGAGATGATCGAGCAGACCATGCGCGTCGGCATCAACACCGCCCATCCGGAGACCAGGATTGGCCAGATGCCTGCCTTCGGCAGGGACGAGATGCTTGACCGGGAACAGGTTCGTAACGTCGCGGCCTATGTCTATTCGTTGACGAACCCCGATTATTCGCCGCCGGAGAATCTCGACCGCATCGAGGCCGGGCGTGAAGTCTTCGTCACGACCTGTGCGACCTGTCACGGCGAGAACGCCCACGGCAACATCGAGCTCGGCGCTCCCAACCTGACGGACGCCCACTGGATTTACGGAGGAAGCATGGACACCATCATCGCTTCCGTTCACGGCGGTCGCCAGGGTCACATGCCGACTTGGGACGAGCGCCTCACCACGCCGGAAATCCGCACGCTCGCCGTCTACGTCCATGACCTCGGGACGCAGCAGCCATGAGTGTGCGCGTCCGGGTGCGGAGGTCATGGCTGCCGTGGATCATCGTGCCGGCAGGGCTGCTACTGTTTGCGGGAGCGAACGCGCATCTCGTCTACGTCGCCTTCCAGTCCCAGCCGGACTGCGTCGAACACTTGAAGGCCGCGGGCGACGACGGCGGCTACCGCGCCGCCAAGTCGGCCTGCTGAAGGAGGAAGCCATGGGCGAGGCCGACAGATCCTACTGGTTGCTGAGCGAGACGTCGGGGATCGGCGAGACCCGCGACCCCAGGCTCCAGCGGCACCTGCCCGTTCTGGAGGGCCTCCGCTGGCTGGCGGCCGGGTGGCGGGATTTCTGGACGCAACCTGCCTCCAGCCTGGCATACGGCATCGGCGTCTTCGTGCTGTCGGCAGCGTTCGTTTGGACGCTCGTCGAGTTCGGCCGCGACTATATCCTCTTTCCCGCGTTGGCAGGCTTCCTCATCGTGGCGCCCTTCCTGGCGATCGGCCTCTACGAGAAAAGCCGGGCGATTGGAGAAGGTAGGACAGTGACGCTGGGATCGATGCTGCGCGTCCGGCCCAGCGCCGGAGCGCAGGTGTTCTTCACGGGCCTGCTGCTCAGCCTGCTCATGCTCCTCTGGACGCGGGCCGCCGTGCTGCTCTGGGCGCTGTTTTTCGGCGTCACCGCCTTCCCGGGCCTCGATCATGTGGTCGGCATCCTGCTCGGCACGCCGTACGGCTGGGCGATGCTGTCGGTCGGCACGGCCGTCGGCGGGCTTTTTGCCGCCTTCGCCTTCTCCATCAGCGTCTTTTCGGTCCCCATGCTCCTCGACCGGCGCGTCGACGCACTGACGGCCATGGGCACGAGCATGAAGCTGGTCTGGAACAACCTGCCCACGATGATCGCGTGGGGGGCCATGGTTCTGGTGCTGTTCGCCGTCTGCGTCGGCACCGGTCTGATCGCCATGATCGTCATCTTCCCCCTGCTGGGACACGCAACATGGCACGCCTACAAGGCGATGGCGCGCCCCGAGGCCGACGGATGAGCTGCTGCGCGCCCGGAACCGAGGCCGCCCTGGAGTTCGGACCAGGGTGCGATGTAGTCTCCAGCGAGATCGTGCTCGCAAGCCGCGATCTTGGCGATGGCACGCTGCAGACGGACCTGTCCGTGCCTCGTGCCCACTGCGCGGCTTGCATCCTCACGATTGAAGGCGCGCTCACGAAGCTCGACGGCGTCGTCGCGGCGCGGGTGAACCTCACGGCCCGGCGGGTCGCGATCAAATGGCGGCGCGACATGGGTG
Source organism: Pseudomonadota bacterium (assembly GCA_023433855.1). Classification (GTDB taxonomy): domain Bacteria; phylum Pseudomonadota; class Alphaproteobacteria; order Rhizobiales; family Rhizobiaceae; genus Neorhizobium. The sequence goes on from JAEYTV010000349.1 coordinate 6,488, forward strand.
CGCCGCCGCTGATCGACGCGCTGCGCCAGGCAGGATACGAAGCGGGCCTGGTCG
>JAEYTV010000039.1 GCA_023433855.1 Pseudomonadota bacterium
TCAATGAGGCGCGGCGAATGGGACTTCCCCCCGGCAAGCTCATTCAGATGCTCGGCAACGTGGCCGCCGATTCCATCGTCGGCAGCATACCCGTTGCAGGCGACGTCTTCGACCTGTTCTTCAAATCGCACCGCCGCAATCTGGAGATCATCCTCGAACATTTCGGCGTCGATCGCGACGAACTGCGCCGGAACTGAGCCGCCAGCGCAGAACCGTACCGTACAGTACCATTTTTGGGCCGGCTGGTAGTGACACCTGTCGGCTGATCCTGTAGGACAGCCTGAAACGCGGGCCATGGCGCATCTGTCCGTACAGGGACAAGTTTGCTGGCCCGGGACATGATCGAGGATCCATCCATGCCGGCTTATCGTTCCAGAACCACGACCCACGGACGCAACATGGCGGGTGCGCGCGGCCTTTGGCGCGCTACCGGCATGAAGGACGGCGATTTCGGCAAGCCGATCATCGCGGTGGTAAACTCCTTCACCCAGTTTGTTCCGGGTCATGTGCATCTGAAGGATCTCGGTCAACTTGTCGCCCGCGAGATTGAGGCGGCCGGTGGGGTGGCCAAGGAGTTCAATACCATCGCCGTCGACGACGGCATCGCGATGGGCCATGACGGCATGCTCTATTCCCTGCCGTCGCGTGAGATCATCGCCGACAGCGGCGAATACATGGTCAACGCTCACTGCGCCGATGCCATGGTCTGCATCTCGAACTGCGACAAGATCACGCCCGGAATGCTGAACGCAGCCATGCGCCTCAATATCCCTGCTGTGTTCGTCTCGGGGGGGCCCATGGAAGCGGGCAAGGTCGTCTTGCAGGGTAAGACGGTAGCGCTCGATCTGGTCGACGCGATGGTGGCGGCCGCCGACGACAAGGTATCCGATGAGGATGTTCAGACGATAGAACGGTCGGCCTGTCCGACCTGCGGATCCTGTTCGGGCATGTTCACTGCCAATTCCATGAACTGCCTGACTGAAGCGCTCGGCCTGTCCCTGCCGGGCAACGGCTCGACGCTTGCCACCCATTCCGATCGCAAACGGCTTTTCGTGGAAGCCGGCCACCTGATTGTCGATCTGGCCCGCCGCTATTACGAGCAGGAGGACGAAAGCGTCCTTCCGCGCAACATCGCTACCAAGCAGGCTTTCGAGAACGCCATGTCGCTCGACATCGCCATGGGGGGCTCGACCAACACGGTTCTCCACATTCTGGCTGCGGCTTACGAAGGTGGCGTCGACTTCAGCATGGAAGACATTGACCGTCTGTCGCGCAAGGTCCCGTGTCTGTCGAAGGTTGCTCCTGCCAAGCAGGACGTCCATATGGAAGACGTCCACCGCGCCGGCGGCATCATGCGCATCCTCGGCGAGCTCGACCGGGGCGGGCTGATCAACCGCGACTGCTACACTGTGCATGAGGCGACACTCGGCGATGCCATCGACCGTTGGGACATAACCCGTACCAACAGCGAAAACGTCCGCGAGTTCTTCAAGGCGGCTCCCGGCGGCGTGCCGACCCAGGTTGCGTTCAGCCAGTCATCGCGCTGGGACGAACTCGATACGGATGGCGAGACGGGGATCATCCGCTCCGTTGAGCACCCCTTCTCCAAGGATGGCGGGTTGGCTGTCCTCTACGGCAACATTGCGCTCGACGGCTGCATCGTGAAGACGGCCGGCGTAGATGAATCCATCCTGAAGTTCACCGGCCCCGCCGTCGTCTTCGCAAGCCAGGACGGGGCGGTCAAGGGCATCCTCGGCAATGAGGTGAAGGCCGGCGATGTGGTCGTCATCCGCTATGAAGGCCCGAAGGGCGGCCCCGGCATGCAGGAAATGCTCTATCCGACGAGCTACCTGAAGTCGAAGGGCCTTGGCAAGGCATGCGCACTGATCACCGATGGCCGCTTCTCCGGCGGCACTTCCGGTCTTTCGATCGGCCATGCTTCGCCGGAAGCAGCTCAGGGCGGAGCGATCGGCCTCGTGCGCCAGGGCGACCTGATCGAGATCGACATCCCGAACCGGACGATCAACCTCAAGGTCTCCGATGCCGAGCTCTCCACCCGTCGCCATGAGCAGGATGCTCTCGGCTGGAAGCCCGCGGCCCCGCGCAAGCGCAATGTGACAACGGCACTCAAGGCTTATGCGGCCTTCGCCGCCTCCGCCGACAAGGGCGCGGTCCGGATCCTGCCGGATTGAGAAAGACGAATCGGCTGCCCATCGGGTCGGACCGTGCCGGCATGGCAGATGCGCGTGCCGGCAAGGTCGCGTTGGCGAGCGCCGTTCATAGGGGCCGACTGAGGTTGCGGTAGGCTTCGTCGAGTTGCCTGAGCCGCTCGTCATAGGCGGCTCTGATGCAGTCAGTGTCGTTGCCGCAGGCCTGCCGCTTTTTCAACCATGCGCTCTGCTCCTCGCGAAGCCTGTCCCGGTTTCCCATTGCGACGAGATTTGTCAGCATGTCGAAGGTCGTTACCATCTTGACGTCGGCGTCGTTGAGTGACCGGACGTCGCAGATTGCCTTTTCGTCCGCAGCGAGATCGCTGCGTTCGCAATCGAAGCTCGCAGCCGAGGAATTGCCTGCAAGGCCGGCATAGCCAGCCATGACGACGGCGAAGACAGTGACGGCGGATGTAGCTTTCATGACATGCTCCTTGTTCTTGCTGTGTCGGCCGCCCAGATCAGGTCGGAGAAGACGTCGACAAGAAACATGAGGCAGGTAACCGGGATGACAAGGACGCCGACCGGCCCGCCGCGACGGATCGGCCGGTTGGGACGCCGTGTCCTTTGGCTCCGGACATTCGAGGATCGTGCGCGGCTGTCCGCAATGCGATGGTGTCGCGCTTCATCCTCTTGGCCCGGGTTTTCACCTTTTCCAGTGGGGCCATGGCGTGGCTCCTCCGCCTGCCCCATATAGATCCTCGACCAGAAGGAGTGATGAGGCTTTGCCGCCCGAGACTTCCATTTCCGGCCGGTCGCGTTACAAATCATAGCGGATTTTCGATGAAGAGGGAAAAATGCTGAGCATGCCGAACCGCATCTCGATCGGTCTTCTTGTTCTGGGTCTTGCCTGTCCTGCGGTCGGTCTGGCTCAGGAACAGAAGACGGTGCCGCAAAGCCGCCAGGAGATGCAGCTTTCGTTTTCACCACTGGTGAAGCAGACTGCGGGCGCAGTCGTCAACGTCTATGCCGAGCGGGTCGTTCAGCGACGCAACCCCTTCGCCGGAGATCCGTTCTTCGAGCATTTCTTTGGCCAGCGGATGCCGAACCGGTCGGAGAAGCAGTCATCGCTGGGGTCTGGTGTCATCCTTGCAGCGGACGGATTGGTCGTCACCAACAACCACGTCATCGAGGGTGCCAATGATATCAAGATTGCGCTCGCCGATGGACGCGAGTTTCCATGCGATCTCGTCTTGAAGGATGAGAGCATTGATCTTGCCGTTCTTCGGATCAAGGCGAGGGAGCAGTTTCCGGTACTGGCGATCGGCGATTCCGATGCGACCGAAGTCGGCGACCTCGTTCTTGCTATTGGAAACCCATTCGGCGTTGGCCAGACGGTGACGAGCGGCATCGTCTCGGCGCTCGCGCGCAACCAGATCAATACCGGTAACTTCGGGTTCTTCATACAAACCGATGCCTCGATCAACCCGGGCAACTCGGGTGGTGCCTTGATGAACATGAAAGGCGAACTGATCGGCATCAACACGGCCATTTTTTCGCGCGGTGGCGGATCGAACGGTATCGGCTTTGCGATCCCGGCCAATCTCGTGAAGGTTTTTCTGGCGTCCGCAGCGGAAGGCAAGACGAGCTTCGAGCGGCCTTATGTCGGCGCGAGCTTCGATGCGGTCACGTCTGACGTGGCAGAGGCTCTCGGGCTGAAGGCGGCGCGCGGCGCATTGGTTGTAAGGGTTGTCGAGGGTGGCCCCGCCGATAGGGCGGGGCTGAAGCCCGGCGAGGTGGTGGTGGCGGTCAACGGCATTGGCGTCGAGCATCCGGACGCGCTGGGCTATCGCCTGACGACGGCAGGGCTCGGCAAGCAGGCCAAGCTTGCAATCCAGACCAGCGAGGGGCAGCGAGAGGTGACGATTGCACTCAACACCGCGCCTGAAACAACACCGAGGGACGCTCGCCTCATCGAGGGCCGCAATCCCTTTGCCGGTCTGAGGGTTGCCAATCTTTCCCCAAAGCTGGCCACCGAACTGCGGATGCCGGCCGAGAAGGCCGGCGTGGTGGTCGCGGAGGTCATGCGTGGTTCGCCAGCGGCCCGCTACGGCTTCCAGCCCCGCGATATCGTCATCTCGCTGAATGGTACAACAGTGACGACCACCAAGGCTCTGGAGGACATGCTGGACGATGATCCGGGGTTCTGGAGAGTCGAGATCGAACGCGATGGCCAAAGGATCCGGCAGTTTTTCCGATGAAGGACGACCTATTCGCCCCGAAGGTTCCGGAAGAGGTCGCCAAGCGGCGGCCTCTCGCCGATCGGCTGCGCCCGAAAACGCTTGCCGAGGTCACGGGGCAGCCGCATCTCACCGGCGAGGACGGCATCCTGCGCCGCATGATCGCTTCGGGTTCATTGGGGTCGATGATCTTCTGGGGACCGCCAGGTACCGGTAAGACGACGGTTGCTCGCCTCCTGTCGGGCGAATCGGGACTGGCCTTCGAACAGATCTCGGCGATCTTTTCCGGCGTAGCCGATTTGAAGAAGGTGTTCGAGGCGGCTCGGCTGCGACGCATGGACGGGCGGCAGACGCTGCTGTTCGTTGACGAGATCCATCGCTTCAATCGTGCCCAGCAGGACAGCTTCCTGCCTGTCATGGAAGATGGCACGGTCATCCTCGTGGGGGCGACGACAGAAAATCCGAGTTTTGAACTGAACGCCGCGCTTCTTTCACGCGCCCGGGTTCTTACCTTCCGGTCACATGACGAAGACAGCCTCGCGGAACTGCTTCAGCGTGCCGAAGCAGCCGAAGGAAAGGTCTTGCCGCTTGACCCCCAGGCACGCACCAGCCTGCTGCGAATGGCTGACGGTGACGGCCGCGCCGTGCTGACGTTGGCGGAAGAGGTCTGGCGGGCGGCGCGGGAGGGGGAGGTCTTCGACACGGCCGGCCTGACCGCAATCGTCCAGCGCCGGGCACCGGTCTATGACAAGGCGCAGGATGGCCACTACAATCTCATATCTGCGCTTCACAAGTCGGTCCGCGGCTCGGATCCCGATGCAGCGCTATATTATCTCGCGCGGATGTTCGATGCCGGCGAGGATCCACTCTACCTCGGCCGGCGCCTCGTGCGGATGGCGGTGGAGGACATCGGCCTTGCCGACCCCCAGGCACTTGTCGTCTGCAATGCTGCCAAGGATGCATATGATTATCTGGGCTCGCCTGAAGGGGAACTGGCGCTCGCCGAAGCCTGCGTCTATCTGGCGACTGCGCCGAAATCCAATGCAGTCTATACCGCGTTCAAGGCCGCGACACGCGCAGCCAAGGAGAACGGGTCGCTCCTTCCACCCAAGCACATCCTCAATGCTCCGACCAAGCTCATGAAGGGCGAGGGATATGGCGACGGCTATCGCTACGACCACGACGAGCCGGATGCGTTCTCCGGTCAGGATTATTTTCCGGAGAAGCTTGGTCGTCAGGTCTTCTATGATCCGCCGGAACGCGGTTTCGAACGGGAAATCAGGAAACGTCTGGATTGGTGGGCGAAGCTGCGAAGGGAGCGGACCGGGGATTGAGCCCCGGGCGACGTCGCACGACAGCAGCGGGCTGAGGCGAATTCACATAAGTCAATCTATCTTCATTTGACATCTGGAAGCGTGCACGGAACCTTGCTGCCATTCGAGGGTTATGCACCCGATGCCGCAAGTCGCAAGCAATTGCCCGCGGTGACCGATCTAAATGCCAGCGACTTTCCTCCCCTGCAGTCGCTGCTAGAACAATGTAAGACCTCCCAACTTCAATCCCGCCGATCCCGGCGGGATTTCTCTTGTGTGGCTCAAGGCCGAGCCCGGGAGGCCAGCGTCAGCACACATGCAAAGGTTCGATGCTCGGGGAGTTCCGTTGACAGGAAGCATACAGATGCCGACCGGCTTCTCGGAACCACGGGATATACAGGATAGCTTAGCTCGCCGACCTTGCCCTTGAGGCAAGGGGCAGGCGGGCCCGACTCGCCGGCCCGACCCGCTGGCTTTGGGCGCCGGATCGGGCCGCTGGGGTCGGGCACCGCGTAGAGGAGTTGGCGCGGGCTCCTGTGAGAGCGCCGGCCCCTGCGGTTAATGCGCTCGGCTACCAGGCAGCAGTTCCGTCCGACGCAGTTCATCGATTGCCGCAACAGCATCTTCGACCGTCCATCCGGCATTGACGGCGGCCGCCACCATTTTCACTTCGGCTTCCTCTTCGAGCGCGAGGAAGAGCGGTTCGAGGGCCTCCTGTACGGTAAGGATGTGCTCCTCGGGCGACGGAACGGACGGGCGTGCGTCAAACGTAGGCATGGTAGGCGGTGCTCCTCTCTTTTGATTTTCGTCAGTTTCTTCCAAGCACCATCTGGGGATAAAGTTCCCGTGAAACTGTGGAAAATATCGCACCGGCGGGCCTGGCGAGCCAAGAGGTTGTTCTTTCGTCAAGTCTCTGCCTTCTTGCCGGCTAAAATAACGACCGATTCGGATGGCCGGTGGGGCCGTCGGGCGGCTGATGCCGATGCCAAGGAGAAGACGATGACGGACGGTAACAAGT
>JAEYTV010000060.1 GCA_023433855.1 Pseudomonadota bacterium
GTTATGGCCAGCAACAAGATCTGGCCACGACCACGGTCGGGATCCGGGCCGAGGCCCTGATCGGCCAGGACACGCCGCTAACCCTACGCGGCCTGCTGGGCTGGCGGCATGCCTACGGGGACGTGCATCCGGCGGCCCAACTCGCCTTCTCGGGCGGTGCGTCCGCATTCAACGTCACCGGGGTTCCGATCGACCGTGATGCATTGGTAGCCGAAGCCGGGCTCGACTGGCAGATTGACGAGCGCATGACGCTCGGTGTGTCCTACTCGGGCCAGATCGGCGAGCGGGCGCAGGACCACGCCGTGAAGGCGAACTTCTCCTGGCGTTTCTAGACTCTTGAGGATGAGGCCATAGAACCCACGGAGTTCTGATTATTGCGCCGATGCGACCCAGTGGTCCGACTGGCTTTAATCGATCCGCAGCCACTTTCGCACGATCGGGACCACCGTCTCCGAGAAGTAGAAGAACATCCCGCCGGCCGTGAACCCCAAGCTCACGAAGATCAGCGATGCCGTCTTTCCAAGCCGCTTGATGTCCTTCACCTCCTCGATTGTCGGCCTGATATCCCTCTCGACCGTTTCCTTTAGCCCGGAGATAATGTCGCGCTGTTGGGCTACTGTCTGACCGCTGAGAACCACCGTCGGTGTTGTCACATAAACCCGCTGTCAGTGAGTGGGGCGTAGAGATAGTGGGATGAAGGATTCCGCCATCAGTTACAAGCGTCACCGTTTCCCGCAACAGATCATTGCCCATGCGGTCTGGTTGTACTTTCGGTTTCCGCTGAGCCTGCGCCTGGTCGAGGAATTGTTGCTTGAGCGCGGCATCGTCGTCTCGTATGAAACGATCCGCCGATGGGGTCGAAAATTCGGACCGGCCTACGCGAAGCAAATCCGTCGCCGGCGGCCGTCGCACCGGGACGTCTGGCATCTGGACGAGGTGGTGGTTTCCATCGCGGGCCGCAAATACTGGCTTTGGCGTGCCGTTGACCAGGACGGCTATGTTCTCGACGAGATCGTTCAAAGCCGGCGCGATACGAAAGCCGCGAGGCGATTACTGATCAGGCTACTGAAGAAAACAGGCATGCCGCCCAAACGGATCATCACCGACAAGCTCCGTTCGTATAGCGCGGCCAAGCGTGACGTTATGCCGGCTGTCGAGCACCGGTCCCACAAGGGTCTCAACAATCGAGCGGAAAATTCTCATCTGCCGATGCGAAAACGGGAACGCACGATACAGGGTTTCCGATCAGCCGGCAGCTTGCAGCGGTTCATCTCGATCTTCTCGGAGCTCCGAAATCTCTTCGTCACCCCGCGTCACAATCGATCCGCCCTAGCCACTCACATTCACCGTATCCGCGCAATAGCGCATTGGAAGGCCCTGACCGGCGCTGTTGCCTGATCTCAGAAAGCCGTGGCCATAGTTTGATCACCGCTCGATAACGTGACAACTCCGGTTTGAGTTATGCGGCCATGGCTGGTTCGTCCAGCATGGCGTAGTAGCGTTCTTCAGCCTCGGCTGGCGGTATGTTTCCGATAGGCTCCAGAAATCGTCGGTGGTTGAACCAGTCGACCCATTCCAGAGTGGCGAATTCCACCGCTTCGAAGCTCCTCCATGGTCCGCGCCGATGAATGACCTCGGCTTTGTAGAGACCGTTGATCGTTTCGGCAAGGGCATTGTCATAACTGTCGCCGACACTTCCGACTGAAGGCTCGATGCCAGCTTCTGCCAGCCGCTCGGAGTACCGGATGGAAACGTATTGAACGCCCCTGTCCGAATGGTGCACGAGCCACCGCCATGAACAGGACGCCGATCATGAAGTGCCTGTTCAAGGGCATCGAGGACAAAGCTCGCATGTGCCGTCCGGCTCGCCCGCCAGCCAACGATGCGCCGGGCAAAGACATCGATCACAAAGGCCACGTAGACGAAACCCTGCCAGGTCGCGACATAGGTGAAGTCTGAAACCCACAGCCTGTTTGGTGCTGGGGCTTTGAACTGGCGGTTTACCCGGTCAAGCGGGCTCGGGGCGGCCTTGTCCGAGAATGTCGTGCGAATCGGCCTACCGCGAATGATGCCTTGCAGGCTCATCGACCTCATAAGCCTGGCGACCGTGCAGCGGGCGACGTCGAAGCCTTCACGCTTCAATTGCCGCCAGACCTTCCGAACGCCATAGACGCGGAAGTTCTCCTCGAAGACACGGCGTATCTCGATCTTCATGCCGATATCGCTGCGGGCTCGGACCGACAGGCGGTCCACATCCAAGCGCTTGGCGACGTTCTCGTAGTAGGTTGACGGGGCAATCGGCAGCAATCTGCAGATCGGCTCGACCCCTAACACACCACGGTGTTCGTCGATGAACGAGATCATCGTTTGAAGGGGCGGTCGAGCTCCGCCATCGCGAAATAAGCAGACGCCTTGCGCAAAATCTCGTTGGCCTGACGAAGCTCGCGGTTCTCCCGCTCAAGAGCCCTCATCTTCTCGGCTACTTCGCTCGGCAAGCCTGCTCGTTTGCCGCTGTCGACCTCGGTCTTCTTCACCCATTCATGCAGCGTGGCTGGCGAACAGCCAATCTTCCAGCGATAGATGGAACAGCAGCCCAGCGTGATGGATGCTCGGCTTCGTGGTCCAGCACCATGCGGATAGCGCGTTGGCGGACTTCAGGTGAAAATTTGTTCGTTGTCTTGCTCATATCGGCTCCACTTTCTCAGAAGTTGGAGCCTCCGGCAAATGCGGCGCGGTTCATTACCGCTCGATAACGTGACAACTCCGGCGTAGGCGTTCGATGAAGCGGGCGCGTTTGAGAAAGCCGCGCCGACCGGCGAACGGGCGATGCGCTCATCGAGACGCGTGAGTGCGACACCGGCTCGAATTCCGGTCGCATCAGGGCACACATGCTCGTTTAAGGAGACTGTAATCCATTGAAATCATGGTTAATGTTGTGCTCAATGAACTCTATCACCGCGTTCGGTTTCGCCACTCCTTATGGTGCACAAGCCCACCACTGCCTACCGATAAGTATCTCTTATCGGACGTTAGCCATCTCGGCTGATCTCCTTGCTATCTGGTGGGCAGATGGTTATCTTGAGGCCAAGTAAACCCACCGAGGCCGCCATGTCCGAACCGCAACTTTCCATTCGCAGCAGCAAAGCCCGGGATCTGGCGCATGCACTGTCCCGTCGCACCGGCCAGCCCATCAACCGTCTCGTCGAGCTGGCGCTTGAGCGTTATGACCAGGAGCTGCGCGCCGACACCACCCGCTATCCCATGGACGCCGTATGGGACCTGGCAGCCGAGGATTTGCGCAATATCGCACCCGGCGCGACGTCCAAACACGATGAGTTCTACGATGAGAACGGTCTGCCCATATGATCGCCGTCGATACCTCTGTCATTCTCGCGATATCCTTGAAAGAGCCGGAAGCAGAGACGTTCAGACCATTGATGGGACGCGAACCGGTCATCATCGGTTGGCCGACGCTGTTTGAAGCGCGGATGGTCCTGTCGGGCAAAGGTTTCGTCAGTGCTGCAAAGATGATCGGTCGGCTTGCTGAAACTCCCAATGTTACGACTGTGGCATTCGACGAAAAGCACTATCGCGCAGCCGAAGACGCGTTCGAGCGGTTTGGCCGCGGGCGCCATCCAGCTGGGCTCAACATGGGCGATTGCTTCTCCTATGCCGTCGCCGCAATCGCCAAGGCGCCGCTGTTATTCAAAGGGCACGACTTCGGCCAGACGGATCTCAAACTGCACCCGGCATCATCGACGTGATGACGGAGGCGGGCTCAAAGTCGGTCGACCGCCGCATCGAAAAGCTCGACACCATCGCTGCGGTTCTGCCGATGGAGCGGCGCGATGAGCTGGCTGAACTTCTAACAGACCAGGATATCGAGACGCTGCGCCACCTCGTGAATGAAGGGATGGGACCCAATACGCTGCGCGCGCTCACCTCCGATCTCGCCTATTTGCAGGCCTGGTCTCTTGCGGCGACGGGTCAGTCGCTCCCTTGGCCGGCACCAGAGGCACTCTTGTTGAAGTTCGTCGCTCACCATCTATGGGATCCGGCCAAACGTCTGACGGATCCGCAGCACGGCATTCCGGCGGACGTTGAGGACAAGCTGCGCATTCAGGGTTTCTTGAGGACAGATGGTCCGCACGCGCCGGACACAGTGCGCCGTCGACTTGCGACCTGGTCAACACTGACGAGATGGCGCGGGCTCAATGGCAGTTTCGCTTCCCCTGCCCTGAAATCGGCATTGCGACTGGCGGTTCGCGCTACGCCACGGCCGAGGAAGCGGAAAAGCGCCAAGGCAGTCACCAGCGACGTCTTGGGGAAGCTTCTGGGCACCTGCCGCACCAACAGCCTGCGCGATGTCCGGGATCGGGCGATCCTGATGGTCGCGTTTGCATCAGGCGGACGCCGGCGCAGTGAGATTGCTGGCTTGCGCAAGGAGCAACTGACTGTAGAGGCACCAATTATCATGGAAGGCAGGCCTCCCCTACCCTCACTCGCCGTTCACCTTGGACGCACCAAGACGAGTGGTGGGGAAAACGATGAGGTCGTCTATCTCACCGGAAAACCGGTGGATGCGCTGAATGCCTGGCTAAAGGCAGCGGGTATCAAGAGTGGCACGATATTCAGGGCCATTGATCGCTGGGGAAATGTGTCGCGGCGTGCTCTCGATCCGAAGGCCGTCAATGATCTCCTTAAGCAACGTGTCGCCTTGGCCGGCCTGGAACCGGCAGACTTTTCAGCGCATGGATTGCGATCCGGCTATCTGACCGAAGCGGCCAATCGCGGCATTCCCCTCCCCGAGGCGATGGAGCAGTCGCGGCATCGCTCCGTGCAGCAGGCGTCAACCTATTACAACAATGCTCTCAGACGGACTGGACGCGCCACGCGTCTTCTCGATTGACAGCTGGCGGCGCGCGGCAGCTTGCCCTCGCCACGGTTCAGAGGGTATCCACTAGGATAAAGACGCGCGAACGCACAACCCCTCGCGCAGAGAGACGATAACCGGCAGTTCCTGACGATCACTTAAGACTGGATTTCTATGGAAACCACTACGATCACTAATCACACCGAATTTGCTCAATGGGCGATCGAAAACTATCCATCGTTGTCGACCTTGGGGGCGATCGCGAGGCAGGCTCCGATTCTATTGGCAGCTGAACTCTAGCGGGCGTTTTCTTGAAAGGCGGTGCGGGAGTTGCGGGGGTGTGGCCGATCTTGCGGTCTTTCCGCGCAGGTCTCATGGGAGGGGACAATTTGGCATTGACGCACGACACAAGGGACGGAAACCCGTTCCTGGTTACCTCACTCCCGCCCAGCCGGAGACAGCAGCAACTAGCGGTCTGCATGATGGTGGTGGTGGCGGGTGCCCTAGCTTTCACCGCACCAGTTGCGCGCGTTCCGCTGGCGAATACCGAAATCTTGCTGCCAGCATATGCCGCCGCAATTTTCCTCAATGAAGTGATCACCGCAGTTTTGCTGTTAGCACTGTATTCTGTCCAGCGTTCGCGCGCCATTCTTGTTCTGTCGATTGGCTACCTCTTCTCCGGATTGATGGTCGTGCCATGGGCGCTCACCTTCCCAGGTGTTTTCGAAACTCTCGGCCTCCCGGAGCCGGGCCTGCAAAGCACCGCCTCCATTGCCGCGCTGCGTCGGCTTGGCTTTCCGCTCTGCGTGCTCGCCTACGCACTGCTTAAGAACTCGGACGCTTCCACTCAAAATTCGTACGCTCCGGCAAGCGGGACGATTTTTCGAAATGTGGCCGGAGTAGTTGCAGTCGCGTGCGGTTCTGCTTGGCTCATCGTGGCTGGTGACGACGCGTTGCCGCAACTTATGATCGATAGCCGGAATATTTCTGATCTATGGCAGTACGTTCCAGCTACGGCAGTACTTCTATACCTGGCCAGTCTTGTCATCCTTTGGCGTCGCCAGCAGTCAATGCTCGATTTTTGGCTGATAATTGTGCTTTGCACACTGCTGCTCGAGCTGATCCATCTATCCTATCTCAGCGCCGGTATTCGTCTTAGCGTCGGGTGGTGGGCAGGACGCCTCTATGGGCTCACATCAGCAAGCTTGGTCTTGCTTGTCCTGCTTTCGCAGACCACAACGCTCTACGCTCGGCTCTCACATTCGGTTTCGGCGGAGCGTCGTGCGCGTCAGGACCGGCTGGCAGCTATGGAGGCTCTGTCTGCCTTGATCGCTCATGAGGTCAAACAGCCGGTGGCCAGCATGGTTACAAACGCAGATGCGGGATTGCGATGGCTAGGAAGGAAGAGCCCAGATCTCAAAGAGGCGGGTGCGGCCCTGAAGCGTATTGTGGACGACGGCCACCGTGCGGGGGATGTGATTGAGGGCATCAAAACGATGTTCAAAAAAAGCGCGCAGGAGCGCGTTCCCCTCAATCTGAACCAGCTCATACGCGATGTTCTCAGGCGCAGCCAAGACGAGATACGGCTTGGCTCACTATCTGTTGAAATTCGCCTTGATGAGCATTTGCCGCTCACGACAGGCAACCCGATACAGCTTCAGCAGGTGGTGTTTAACCTGATTTCAAATTCAATCGAGGCCATGAGGTCCGTGACCGACCGGCCGCGGGTTCTGCGCGTTAGAACAGAACAAAACGACCTTGGCAGTGTTCGCGTGTCCATCGAAGATACGGGCACCGGGTTGGATCCCGAACATAAGGACCGGATTTTCGAGCCTTTTTTTACAACCAATCCCGAGAGTATGGGTATGGGCCTGATGTTTTGTCGCTCGATCGTCGAGGCGCACGGCGGACGGCTATGGGCCACGGAAAATGCTCCACATGGCGCCATCTTCCAGTTCAGCTTACCGCACAATGAGGACACTTCATTGATAGACAGGGGGCCACTGCGATGAACCCGGAGCAGTCCGTCGTTTTCGTCATCGATGATGACCCCTCCATGCGTATGTCCCTCGAGAGCCTCCTACGCTCCATCTGCTATGAGGTGAAGGCATTTGCGACAACTCAGGAATTTCTACTCAGCGAACGACCCGATATGCCCGGTTGTCTGGTGCTTGATGTCAGGCTGCCGGGACAAAGTGGGCTCGAATTTCAACGGGAATTGAGGCATCTGAACATTGAGCTTCCGATCGTCTTCATCACTGGTCACGGCGACATCCCTATGTCTGTGACGGCGATGAAAGCAGGAGCTATCGAGTTTCTCACGAAGCCATTCCGCGATCAGGAGTTTCTTGATGCGGTCAACAGAGGCATCGAGCTCGACCTCGGGCGGCGAACAAAGACGGCAGTTCTGGCGGATCTGAGGGAACGCTTCGCCTCGCTAACGGCGCGCGAACGGGAAATCATGGTGCTGGTGGCCGCTGGTCAACTGAACAAGCAGATTGCTGCGGAACTCCAGCTCAGCGAGATTACGGTCAAGGTTCACAGAGCTCAGGTGATGCGCAAGATGCAGGCAAAATCCCTGCCGGATCTTGTTCGTTTCGCCGATAAGTTGGCCATCGATATCGCAAAGCTCTAAGTGAACGATACCACAGTATAATTGTATCCATCGGTCGAATTGCGCACTCTTTCGAAAGTGAAGGAGGTTTTTGTGCGCGTCAACGAAAGGCCGCTCGACAGCCTGGACCGAGGAAAACGCGGTAATGTCTGCCACCCTGATTTCGATTGTCGACAATGACGATGCGGCCCGAGAGGCCGCTGTCGGCCTCGTAAGGGCTTT
>JAEYTV010000089.1 GCA_023433855.1 Pseudomonadota bacterium
GCTTGTGTCACGGCTCAGGCCATTTTCTATGGCGCAGAGGCTGGCGCCACTGCCGAGATGAGCGATCACCACCTTCTTTGCGGCGATGTCAGGAGCCAACCGCCTGAGTTCGCCTGCGACGTATTCATATGACAGCCCATGGAATCCGTACCGCTTGAGGCCGCGGTCGTGCCAGGCGCGGGGAAGGGCGAACCGTCTCACGAGGTCGGCCTGAGTGGCATGGAAGGTGGTGTCGAACGAGCCGGTCTGGAAGAGTTCCGGCCGCAAATGGCTGACGGCCCGAACCAGGCGGATTGCCTGGGGCTGATGAAGCGGTGCAAGCTGCGTCAGATCCCTGACCTTTTCGAGAGCATCCGCGTCGAGTTCCACCGGCCCATCGAAGATGTCGCCGCCGTGGACGATCCTGTGGCCGGCTGCAATCACGGCCCCCAGGTCATAGTATTCGCCAAGCGCGCCAAATACCTCGTCCAGTAGATGGTTGAGATCCTCGTCGGCGTCTGCTCGGAGCGGAAGCTCCAATAGCGCCGGTCCCTCCTGCAGATGGAGCATCAGAGGGTGGCCGCCAAAGTCGACGACCGCCTTGCCTATACGCTTCGCAACATCTCCGTTCACTGCGAAGATACCGATCTTGACCGTTGAAGATCCGGCATTGAAGGTCAGAAGAAGCTTGTCGCTCATGCAAGTGCTCCATATCCTGCGCCGCGCCGCCGGCGTTGCTCCGCCGAGTGGCATTGCAACCATGGCAGGATCATCCAGCCTTGTCCAAGGACATGGATCGATCGTGAAGGAACCACGCAGGCGACACTGGTACCTGGCGGAGGAACGGCCACGCCGGAACCTGGACCTCGATATACGAAGCGAGGAGTTGTTCGACTGTTCCTCGCAGCAAGGCTATCGTGCGCTGCGGCCTTCCTTTTGCCATCGCGGAACGTTGGCGGCCGCGCCCATTTGTGGATCTTACCGCCGGCCGCGGGACCGTTCATTGATACAGCGCAAGGCACCGAGGCCTCCGGGAAGGAATACTGATCATGTAAGCGCGCGCGCGAGCGCTGCTCGATCGGCATCCTGAGGAGAGAAACGATGACGATGACACAAGATCAAAGTGGCACGATCGACTTCCTCGCCGACCCCGCGACGCATGGCCTGGCTGCCCCGGTCGAGTTGATCGAGACGCATATCTCGGTGATCGTGCTCGCCGGCCCCATCGCCTACAAGATGAAAAAGGCAGTCAAGCTGCCTTATGTGGATTTTTCCTCGCCCGAAATTCGCGAGGATGCCTGTCGCAATGAGGTTGCGCTCAACGGCGAAACGGCACCAGGGCTCTATATAGGCCTTCGTCGGATCACCCGCCGGCCGGATGGCGGGCTTGAGTTCGACGGCCGAGGTGCGCTCGTCGATACAGTCATCAAGATGAACCGCTTCGAACAGGAACAGCTCTTCGATCGCCTTGCAGGGTCAGGCAAGTTGTCGGCAGAATTGATGACTGCCGCGGCGCGCATGATCGCCGATTATCACGGAAAGGCGCCGGTGGTTTCCGGGAGTTCGGGCATGGAGAATATCTCCCGGGTCCTCGATATCAACGAGGCCGGTTTCGCCACCAGCAGAGTGTTTGATCAGGCGCAGGTTTCCCGTCTCGCCGATGCGTTCCGGTCCCGGCTGCGTGAGCATTCCCGGGCGCTTGATCGCCGCGCGCAGGCCGGACGCGTGCGTCGGTGCCACGGCGACCTGCATCTGCGTAACATATGCCTGCTGGACGACAGGCCATGCCTGTTCGACTGCATCGAATTCAATCCACAGATCGCTACGATCGACGTCTTATACGATCTCGCCTTTCTGCTCATGGACCTGTGGCATCGGGGCCTTTCCGATCTCGCCAACCTCGCGGTGAATCGCTATCTGGACGAAAGGGATGACGAGGACGGTTTCTGCCTGTTGCCATTCTTCATGGCGATCCGTGCTGCCGTCCGTGCACATGTGACCGCCACCCAGGCCGAAGAGCCGGACCAGGATGCCGTTGCGCTGGCCAAAGAAGCCAGGTCGTATTTTGAGCTGGCCTCCCATCTGCTGGAGAAGGTGCCGACGCGACTTGTCGCGATCGGCGGCTTGAGCGGCTCGGGAAAAACGACCGTTGCTGATCGGTTAGCCTCGAAGATCGGTTCGCCCCCTGGGGCACGGATACTGGAAAGCGACCGGATACGGAAAGCTCTTCACGGCGTGCAGGCAGAGACGCGATTGCCGGCGTCGGCCTATACCGCGGAAATATCCGATGCGGTCTACAGGCAGATGGCGCTTCGCGCAGAGCGTATACTGGCGGACGGGGGATGCGTTGTTGCGGATGCGGTCTTCGACGACGCGGGAAAAAGGCAGCAGATCGAGGACGCCGCCGGGACGTCGGCCAGCAGCTTCCAGGGCATCTGGCTCGATGCCGATCCCGCCTTGCTCCTGCAGCGCGTGCGGTGCCGCACCGGTGGACCATCGGATGCCGACGCCGAGGTTGTTGCCGCGCAGCTTGCCCGCCAGCATGAAGGCATCGCGTGGCGACATATCGATGCGTCTCGGCCGCTGGAAGAGATTGTCGCCATGCTTGCGAAGGATTGAGCGGCACGCCGGCCGAGAAACCGGCGCCCTTGTGCGTCAGCGGGCCGCAGTGAAATCCAGCACCATCCGGCCATCGACATTGCCCTCCTTGAGACGGGAGAAGATGTCGTTGATATCCTCGAGCGGCGCTTTGTGGATTTCGGTCTTGACCTTGCCTTCCGCGGCGAATGCGATTGCTTCATCGAGATCGCGGCGTGTGCCGACGATCGAACCCCTTACTGTGATGCGTTTCAGTACCACGTCGAAGATGGGCGTCGGGAACTCACCCGGGGGAAGGCCAACCAGGCTGACGGTGCCTTTTCGCCGCACCATTCGCAAGGCTTGCGAGAAGGCAGGCGGTGAAACGGATGTCACCAACACGCCATGAGCCCCACCTCCGGTAGCTGTCATGACCTCTTCGACCGCAGTCGCCGCGCGGGCGTCGACGGCGATGTCTGCGCCGACATGTCGGGCGAGTTCATGCTTGTCGGCGGCGACGTCCAGAGCGGCAACCTTGAGGCCCATAGCCTTGGCGTATTGGACCGCCACGTGACCGAGACCCCCGATCCCGGAGATCGCTATCCACTCTCCCGGCTTTGCTTCCGTTTCCTTGATCCCCTTGTAGGTCGTAACGCCCGCGCAGAGGATAGGAGAGATCGCGGCGAAATCCACGTCCGGCGGGAGCCGGGCCGCGAAGGCGGCTGACGCTATCACGTACTCGGCGAAGCCTCCATTGCAGCTGTAGCCGGTATTGTGTTGATGCTCACAGAGCGTCTCCCAGCCGGTTTCGCAATACTCACAGCGAAGGCAGGCGTCATGGAGCCAGGCAACCCCCACTGCGTCACCTTCCTTGAACTCCGTCACGCCCGGACCAAGCTCGACCACAACACCTGCGGCCTCATGACCGGGAATGAAAGGCGGGGTTGGTTTTACCGGCCAGTCGCCGTCGGCCGCATGCAAATCGGTGTGGCACACTCCGCAAGCCAGTACCTTGACCAGCATCTCGCCGGGCCCGGGGACAGGAACGGGGACTGACTCGATGGCAAGTGGCTTGCCGAACTGATGCACCACAGCAGCTTTCATCGTCTTCGACATCGTGCTCTCCTTCGTTGCGGCACATGGTCGGCGAGAGTGTTTCGCAGGTGGATCGTCGCGTCATTGACGTGGCGCAAAAATGCTATGGATGGCCGATCCGACCTGTCACTCTTTTCTGCTTCAGGCCGTTGCCTAAACTCCCGGTGTTGAATACCGATGGTCGAAGGTGAAGGTGAGCCGCGTGCGCATCGCCGACGTCCACACGCAAACGGATCGCCGTCCGGCATGCTCCAAGGTAAGATAGATTGACCCGACCTCGCATCGATATCATCGCGGCAGTTTCAAGAAACGGCGTCATCGGCCGTAACGGTGACATGCCATGGAAGCTGTCCACGGACCTCAAGCGGTTCAAGTCGCTCACGCTCGGAAAGCCGGTGATCGTCGGGCGCAAGACATTCGATTCCTTCGGGGGAAGACCGCTGCCCGGGCGCCCGCATGTCGTGGTGACGCGCAACCGCGATTTCCATCCGGAAGGCGTGGACACAGCGGTGTCGGTGGATGAGGCATTGTCTGTCGCCGGCCGGAAAGCGGCGGAACTCGGCGTCGGGCAGATCTTCGTGATCGGCGGCGGCGAAATCTATTCGAAGGTACTCCCGCTTGCCGACGGCCTCCATATCACCCATGTCGAGACCGAGATTGCGGACGGCGACACCTTTTTCCCGACCATTGATGCCACCCTCTTCGAAAAGGTCGAGGAGATCGAGGTTGAAGCGGGGGAAAGGGACAATTACCCCACGCGATTCGTAACCTATCGGCGCCGACCTGCGGCAAACTGAAACATTTCGTTACCAAACACCGGGAAGTTATTGATGCCGCGTTGAAAGCGTGACGGCTCATACCTATAACGGCATGGCCGGACCGCCTCGCGCGTCGACCGGCGAGGGAGTGGTACGAAAAAAGAGGTTTTGATGCCCTGGAGTAATCAGAATGGCGGCGGCGGCCCTTGGGGCGGCGGCGGCGGTAACAATCAAGGACCCTGGGGTCAGGGACCTAACCGCCCGCGCGGCGGCGGGGGCAGCGGCGGCCCGCCCGATCTCGAGGACATCATCCGGCGAAGCCAGGACCGTTTGCGCGGCGTGATGCCCGGAGGATTCAATGGTGGCGCCTTCGTGATCATCCTGATCGTCATCCTGGCCTTCTTTGCCTTTCAGTCGATCTACACCGTGCAGCCGGATGAGCGCGGCGTCGAACTTCGCTTCGGACGGCCCAAGGACGAAATCTCCATGCCCGGGCTGCATTTCCATCTTTGGCCGCTCGAATCGGTCGAGATCGTGAAGGTGACCGAGCAGCAGCAGAACATCGGCGCGCCGCGCGGTTCGAATTCAAATGCCGGCTGGATGCTGACAGGCGATCAGAACATCGTCAATGTCCAGTTCTCGGTGCTGTTCACGGTCACGGATCCGAAAGCCTACCTCTTCAATCTCGAGACACCCGCTTCGACGCTGCAGCAGGTCGCCGAGAGCGCCATGCGCGAAGTCGTCGGTCGTCGTCCGGCGCAGGACATTTTCCGCGACAATCGAGAAGACGTGTCGATCGAGGTACGCAACATCATCCAGGGGACGATGGACACCTACGGCTCCGGTATCGCCATCAATGCCGTGCCGATCGAAGATGCAGCGCCCCCGCGCGAAGTGGCCGACGCCTTCGAAGAAGTACAGCGCGCCGAACAGGATGAAGACCGTTTCGTCGAAGAAGCCAACCAGTACGCCAACCAGAAGCTCGGCCAGGCTCGCGGTCAGGCGGCGCAGATCCGCGAAGAAGCTGCAGCCTACAAGGACCGTGTTGTCAACGAAGCGCAGGGTGAAGCGCAGCGTTTCGTCTCGATCTATGAGCAATACGCCAATGCTCCCGAAGTCACCCGTAAGCGCATCTTCCTGGAAACCATGGAAGCCGTGTTGAAGAACTCGAACAAGATCATCATCGACAGCAACGAGGGCGTTGTTCCGTATTTGCCATTGAACGAGATCTCCAAACCCCAGCCGCAGAATACGCAGGGAGCCGTCCGATGAACTCCAGTCGTCTCCCAGCCATGCTGATCGGGCTCGCGGTCATTCTGTTTCTCGTTTACTCCTCCGTCTTCGTGGTCAACGAGCGCGAGCAGGCCATCGTCGTGCGGTTCGGTGAAATCCAGGATGTGAAGCGCGAACCAGGCATCTACTTCAAACTTCCATTCGGGTTCATGGATGCCGATCGCGTTCAGTATGTTGAGGACCGGGCCCTCAGGTTCGATCTGGATAACATCAGAGTCCAGGTTCGCGGCGGCGCCTTCTACGAAGTCGACGCGTTCGTCGTCTATTCGATCACCGATCCGAGACGGTTCCGGGAGACGGTATCGGGGGATCGGGAAGCCGCCGAATCCCGCCTGCGCACCCGTCTCGATGCTGCGTTGCGTCGCGTTTATGGTTTGCGGAACTTCGATGCCGCCCTTTCCGACGAACGGGCATCCATGATGCAGGAGGTTCATGCCGATCTCAACGGCGCGGCCGAAACGCTTGGCCTTTCGATCCGCGACGTGCGCATTCGCCGGACTGATCTCACCCAGGAGGTCTCGGCCCAGACCTTCCAGCGCATGAGGGCCGAGCGTCTGGCAGAAGCGGAACTCATCCGTGCCCGGGGTAATGAGCAGGGGCAGCGACGCCGCGCGATCGCCGATCGACAGGTGGTCGAATTTGTCTCGGAAGCGCAGCGCGATTCGGAAGTGCTGCGAGGCGAGGGCGACGCCGAACGCAACAGGATCTTCGGTGAAGCCTTCCAGCGCGACCCGGGCTTCTTCGAGTTCTACCGTTCGATGCGGGCGTATGTGGCTTCTCTTGCTGACAGCGGCACTACCATGGTGCTGTCGCCAGATTCGGAGTTCTTCCGGTTCTTCAACTCTTCGGGAGAAAATCCGGCTCCCGCCGCGGGGACTCCCGCCGCGCCTCCGGCAGCACCGGCAGCCTCTTCTCCCGAGCCGGCAAACTGACGAGAACGGGGGTGGGTGCAGTCAGTTGCGCCCACCGCCCCACCGATCGCTTCGAGCTTTGCGGGACCATGCCGGTTGCAGATGCGGCTGGCACGTCTCACGAAAAGGTAATTTCCCCAGCGGTCATTCCGCTTTATGCTCTGCCGAAACTCCGCCCCATTCCGAGGCTCCTATGATCCGCCCCCGTGAGCGCCGCTCCTCTGAGGCTACGCGGAATATCCAACAACGAGGACGCCATATGGCTCATTCGGCTCGATTGTCCCTCCAGTACGCTGCTGCTCTGGCGGCGGGCATTGCCATAGCGGTGAGCCCGATGCAGGCGATCGCGCAAAGCCCGGCGCCGGCCGCGCCAGCCCAGGAAGCCGAACCGCCTGCAGTGATGCTGCCGGCCCCCCCGACCCCGTCCCCGACGATCGATACACCTCAGGCCAGCCCGGGCACCTCCAGAGCGGCAGGTCCTGCATCGGTCGCCGACCTCGCAGAAGGTCTGCTGGACGCGGTGGTGAACATATCGACCTCGCAGAGCGTCAGTAGCGAGGGTGCAGGTCCCCAGCCGCAAATCCAGGAGGGTTCGCCCTTTCAGGAATTCTTCGACGACTTCTTCGACAGTCCGGGGAACCAGAACGGTAGTCAGAAGGTCTCTTCACTTGGCTCCGGATTCGTGATCGATCCTTCCGGCTATGTCGTCACGAACAACCACGTCATCGAAGGGGCGGACGATATCGAAGTGATCTTCCCAAACGGCACGAAGCTCAAGGCCAAGCTCGTCGGGACCGACACCAAGACCGACCTTTCCGTTCTAAAGGTTGAACCCAAGGCGCCGCTAAAGGCTGTCCGATTCGGTGACTCGCGGAACATGCGCATCGGAGACTGGGTGATGG
>JAEYTV010000097.1 GCA_023433855.1 Pseudomonadota bacterium
GGATTGCGGTGCCGCGTTGCCAGGTCCACATGATGATCGTGAACATGGCCGCCATCAGGACAGGAACCCAGCCGCCGTCGTGCACCTTCAGAAGGTTCGCCCCGAGGAATATCAGTTCCAGCGCAAGCAGCGGGGCCAGGACCACGATCGCCACGGATTGGCGCCATCTCCACCTCAACCGCACGAACTCGAATGCCAGAAGAGTGGTGACCACCATGGCGCCAGTGACGGAAATTCCGTAGGCGGTAGCCAGGGCCTCCGAACTTTCGAAACCGAGCACCAGAGCAACAACGCCTATGAGGAGCAGCGTGTTGACGCCGGGAAGGAAGATCTGGCCGGTATTCGTTTCGGACGTAAACAGGATCTGCATGCGGGGCAGGTAGCCAAGGTGAATCCCCTGGCGCACCAGCGAGAATGCCCCGGTGATCACCGCCTGGCTCGCAATAATGGTCGCAGCCGTCGCCAGCACGACGACGGGCAGCAAGGCCCATTGAGGGAACATGAGATAGAATGGATCCGACATGGATGCCGGATCCTTCAGCACCAGCGCCCCCTGCCCCAGGTAGTTCAGTGTCAGTGCCGGAAAAACCAGCGCGAACCAGGCCCACTGGATCGGGCGGCGTCCAAAATGGCCGAGATCGGCATATAGTGCCTCCGCGCCGGTGACGGTCAGGAATACCGCGCCCAGCACGACAATCCCGACCACACCCTCGCGCAGCATGAATTCTGCCGCATACCAGGGATTGAAGGCCCGCAGGATCCCATAGTCGTCAGAGAGGTGGGCAATGCCGGCCGCACCCAGCACGAGGAACCAGACGGCGGTGATCGGCCCGAAGAAACGGGACACAAGGCCCGTTCCCTTCGACTGGATGGCAAACAGCCCGACCAGGATCGCAATGGAGATCGGCAGGATCGCGCTGTGCAGGCTCGGGGCCACGAGCTTCAGACCTTCCACGGCCGACAGGACCGACAAGGCCGGCGTAATCATGGCGTCCCCGAGAAACAGGGCCGCACCGATCAGGCCAAGGAACATCAACAGGGCACGTTGCCCCCCGGCTGTCTTGGTCAGCATCGCCAGCAGAGAAAGAGTGCCGCCTTCGCCGTCGTTATCGGCGCGCAGCAGGAAGAGCACATACTTGATCGTGACGATCACCGTGAGGGTCCAGATCATCAGGGAGATAAGCCCGATGATCTCGACCTCTGTTACCCCGTTTCGCGCGATCGGCTTCAAAGCTTCGCGAAATGCGTAGAGCGGGCTTGTGCCTATGTCTCCGTAAACGACGCCTACGGAACCGAGGGCGAGTGCAAAGAGACTTTGTGTCTTTGTTTTATGGGCTGCGTGATGTTCGGCGGGATGACCCATGGGATGCCTGACCTTCTACAGCCAGCCTTTCCAGCGGAAGATAAAAAGGGATGAGGGCAGATAAGAGTATTGCCGCGATCGCCATGGGGTACCGGTGCCGCCAGTCGAGTTCGGGCATGAAGATAGATGGATGCGACAAGCGTCGGCGACAAGAACACCACCGAGGCTATGGAAAAGATCTTTATGATGGCGCTCTGTACGAGATTGACGAGCCGAGCGAAGCCTCCAGCAGGATTGATGAGATCAATCATGACGATGTTCGCGGGAATTTGCCGCAGCACCTCCGACGGCGGAAGCGTCTCACTCGATCCATCGGCATGACAGATATTGATCAAGCAATGTCTCCGGCCGACGTCTTCGGCCAAGGACGAGGATCAGCTTTCGCCGATCCAGGCCACGAGGCTCGCGGCGGGGCCGCTATAAAGACCACAAGTGTCGAAATTAAGAGTCAGATGCGGGTTATATGCGCTGCAGCATGGATCATCCCGAGCCGGTGTTCAAGAGCCCGGCTCCCCGGCGCTTTCGGCCGCAATGACGCCGACCGCCCGTTCGGCCACGACGCACCACGGTCAAAAGTTCGCCCGGATGAATACGTCGATTCTACTCGAAGACTATGGCGGGCGCCGGTCGGACGACACGGCCGCCGAGTTCCGCCCACACCTTCGCGGCGATGTCGCGATATACCTTGGCCATCGGCCCTTCCGGATCGGAGGCGACGACCGGCATACCCGCATCGGACCGCTCCCGGATATCGATCGTCAGCGGCACCTCGCCTAGAAACGGCACGCCGATTCTCTCCGCCTCGCTGCGGGCGCCTCCATGGCCGAAGATATCGTAACGCTTGCCCGTGTCCGGAGCGAGGAAATAGCTCATGTTCTCAATAATGCCGAGGAGCGGCACCTCGACCTTGCGAAACATGGCGATCCCTTTGCGTGCATCGATCAGGGCAAGATCCTGCGGCGTCGACACTATCACGGCCCCGGCGAGCGGCACCTGCTGGGCCATGGTCAGCTGGGCATCCCCTGTCCCCGGAGGCATGTCGACCACCAGCACATCGAGATCACCCCAGGCGACCTCCCGCAGCATCTGCATGAGCGCCGACTGAACCATCGGCCCGCGCCAGATCATCGCGGTCTCCTCGTCCACGAGGAAACCCATGGACATCGCCTTGAGGCCGTAGTTCTCCATCGGCCTGATGACGCGGTTCTCGATCTGCTGTGGCCGCCCGGAGATCTTCAGGAGCCGCGGCACGGAAGGCCCATAGATGTCGGCGTCGAGAATGCCGACGCGCAAACCATTGGCCTGGAGACCCAAGGCAAGATTGACGGCTGTCGTGGACTTTCCAACGCCACCCTTTCCCGATGCCACGGCAATGATGGCGCCAACACCGGGGACGCCGGCCTTCTGGCGTTGCGGGGCCTGCGGTTGAGCATGAGCATGAGCATGCCCACCCCCCGCCGCCGGTTGCGCCTTCGGGGCGGGAGAGCCAGCCTTACGGTCTGCCGTCAGGGTTACCAGGGCACCCTTGACGCTGGGAATAGCCTTGACGCTTCGTTCGGCAGCAATCCGCAGCGGTTCCAGTTCCTGCGCCCGTTCGGCCGGTACGGTTATCGAGAAGTAGACCTTGTTGTCGGAGATGAAGACGTCGGAGATCATGCCTCGCGACACGATGTCTCCTTCAAGATCGGGACCCCGCACTTTGGCGAGGACCGCCAGAACATCTTCTCTCGTCACGTCAGACATCATCGAACTCCCGATTTTCGAGCAGTGACCTGCGGGTCTTTGCTTGTATCGATATATAGAAGTTCGCAGGCACCGGGGGCAAGGAGGCAATGGGCCGCCGCCCGACCGGCAGCCTGTCAGCGCACGCGTCGGACGGCGACTTTCTTGTTGCGCCTCTCGGTGCGCTTCGCAGTCCCCTCTGGACCTGTTCCACACGAATGCATGAAACGTGCCAGGCGACGGCAGCCCGGGAACCGCCGTTTCCGGCTACTTCCCAAGGGATACAGGCTTATTTTTGCAGCTGCAGGACCACAGATGATGAATTAATGCGCACCGCAGTAGATGCTACTTTATTAAGCCGCGGCGGAGCGCCTTCGCGACGGCGTGGGTCCGGTTGACGCTATCGAGCTTCCTGGCCGCGCGGTTGAGATAGTGATTGACGGTATGCTCGGACAAGCCGAGGATATCGGCGATCTCGGCGCTCGTCTTGCCGGCGGCCGTCCAATTCAGGCAGTCAACCTCGCGGTCGGTCAGGTGATCTGCCGTTCGCATATCGACATTTCGTATCTCTGCCAGACGCTCGAAGACGTGAGT
>JAEYTV010000216.1 GCA_023433855.1 Pseudomonadota bacterium
GGAATGAAGAATGCAAACGGTCCGCAACGATATCGACGACATGATTGTCCACGAGAAGATGCAGGCTGCCATGGAGTACCAGAGCGAAGCCTGGGCCGACGGCCGGGCCGACGGCATCGAACCGGAGATCATCGCTGACGCAGCCATTGTTCTTGCCATGCGGGAGACAATCCGCATCCATGGCGAGAGGGGCGCCGAGGCGATGCTCGAATCGCTCAAGACCCGCATGCTAGCCGGTGAGTTTTCCCCGGAGCGCACCGTCCAATAAAACAGCGCGAGGTTTCCCATGCGAAATGCTGCGGAAACGACCATGTCCCGACCCCTCCTCCAAGTAGCAGCAGCCCTCCTGTATGCGACAATCACCCTGGCGCCGGGGCGAACCCTCGCCTTGTCCGACTTGAGCCCTGCCCCTCGTGCGGAGCAGGCGCAGCAGAAAGATGGGACCGAAGCTATCGAGGGTCCTTCCCTGCCGTCGCCGGATCCCGCGATCGCGCCGCCGGCGGAAGGGGCGACCCCGCCCGCATCGCCCGGAGCCGAAGGTAATACGGCTGCCGAAGACGGCAGACCTCTGGAGATCATCCGGGACATGTCGACGCTTCCGGCTCCGGTCAAGGCCATGCGCGAGCGGATCCTCGAAGCTGCGGCGTCGGGTGATATCGAGCGCCTGCGGCCGCTGTTCGACGCGGGTGACGACCAAGCTCAGGTCATGAACGGCGAGACGGACGACCCGATCGAAACCATGAAGAGCTTTTCCGGAGATCCGGAAGGACAGGAAATCCTGGCCATCCTGCTGGATGTTCTCTCCACCGGCGCGGCGCGCTTCGATGCAGGGACGCCCGACGAAGCCTATGTGTGGCCGTATTTCACCGGAAAGCCGATCTCCTCTCTAACGCCGCCTGAACGGGTTGAGCTTCTGCGCATCGTGACGTCGGGCGATCTCGCCGGTATGGAAGAAAACGGCAACTACAATTTTTTCCGCATCGGCATCAGCCCGGCGGGCAAGGTAAAGTTCTTCTCCGGTGGGGATTGACGGCTGGGGAGACTTGCCGGGGCATCCGCGGCGACTTACTTCAAGGCCTCAGAACCACGGGACCTCCGTTTCATGTCCGCTGCCCATCTTCCGACGCGAAGCCTGATCCGCATCCAAGGCAAGGATTCGCACGACTTCCTCCAGAACCTGATCACCACGGACGTGGACTCGCTGGAGCGGAACGTTGCGCGACCGGGCGCTCTCCTTACACCACAAGGCAAGATCCTGTTCGATTTCGTGTTGTGGCGCGAGGAGGACGGCTTTCTCCTGGAGGTCGATGCGGCTCAGCGCGAGGGGCTGATCCGACGCTTTACCATGTACAGGCTGCGGGCCGACGTCGAGCTGACGCCCGTTCGGGAGGAAGGCGTGACCGTCTTCTGGGACGAAGACGCAAACCGCGGCCGGGTCCGCGATGCCGCCTTCGAGAAAGCCGGGATCAAGCTAACCCGAAGGCCGGGAAGACATGCCGACGGGACTGAGGAGACATACCATGCCCTGCGCATCCGCGCCGGAATTCCTGTTTCCGGTTACGACTATGCGCTGCAGGATGCGTTCCCGCACGACATTCTCCTCGACAAGACCGACGGGCTCTCCTTCCGCAAGGGATGTTATGTCGGCCAGGAGGTCGTCTCCCGCATGCAGCATCGCGGCACCGCCCGCCGCCGCGTCGCCCTGGTGTCTAGCGAGAGCCCACTACCCGCCGGCGGCACAGAGATCGTCTCGGGCGGCAAGGCAGTCGGAGTGCTCGGCTCCACCTCAGGCAAGAACGGGCTGGCGATCGTCCGGATCGACCGGGTCGGCGACGCACTGGCACGCGGTCTGCCGCTGAGTGCGGGGGAAGTCCAGGTGACGCTCGCGCTTCCCAAATGGAGCGGCCTGGTTTTCCCGACCGAGTTGGACGAGGCGGAACGGTGACCTCTATTGCAAACGCCCGTGCCTGGCAGCGGATGTTGTCGGGCCGTCGGCTCGATCTTCTCGACCCCTCCCCGCTTGATGTCGAGATATCGGATATCGCCCACGGGCTCGCCCGTGTCGCGCGGTGGAACGGCCAGACTCGCGGGGACCACGCCTTTTCGGTGGCGCAGCACTGTCTCATGGTGGAAGAGATCTTCCGGCGCAGCAACGCTCAGTGCAGCGCCGAGGCCCTGCAGATGGCATTGCTGCACGATGCACCGGAATACGTCATCGGTGACATGATCTCGCCCTTCAAATCGGTGGTCGGCGGCGGCTACAAGACCGTCGAACAACGGCTGGAAGCGGCCATTCACCTGCGCTTCGGGCTGCCGCCCCACCCTTCGCGGGAGCTGAAGGCGCTCATCAAGAAGGCTGACACCGTGGCCGCCTTCTTCGAGGCAACGGAACTCGCCGGCTTTTCTGTCCCCGAGGCCCGCCGGTTCTTTGGCCAACCCCGTGGCATTACGCGGGACATGCTTCCGGTCGATCCGGTTCCGGCGCTGAGAGCACAGGCGCTGTTCCTCGAACGGTTCCAGGCCATCGAAGCCCGGCGCCTCGCGGAAGCGCAGGCTTCGCAAGCCTCATGAGCAGCATCATCGTCTGCCCACTCGCCAGCATTGCCGGGCTTGCCGTGACGCACCGGGTTCGCGAAATGGTAAGCCTGATCGCGGAGCGTCAGGATTTTCACCGGCCGGGCGTCATCTCCGCCGATCGCCACCTGAAGCTTGTCATGAACGACATCGGCTTTGCCGGAACCGGCGATCTCATTGCTCCAAGCGAGGCGCATGTCGAGAGCCTCATCGCCTTTGTGCGGGAATGGGACCGGTCGGCGCCGATCATCATCCATTGCTGGATGGGCGTGTCCCGATCCCCCGCGGCAGCAGTCATCGCCTCTCTCTCGATCGATCCGGAGCAGGACGATTTCGAGCTTGCCGCAAGATTGCGGCAGGTAGCGCCGCATGCGACACCGAACGTGCGGCTGATCGAGATCGGCGACAGGGCGCTCGGACGCGGCGGCCGGCTGGTTGCCGCCATCAAGGGCATTGGGCGCGGGTGCGAGACGGATGGCACGGCGTCCTTCATACTGCCGCCGGCGCCATCGCGCTGAACCCGCAGAGGCATGCCTGCGAAGCAATATACCCGCCAGTGGCCATCTCCCGAATTTTGTCTTGACCTGACGATCTGATGCTCCAATTAGGCCCTGCCAGAAGAAGGAGCGGGCGGTGGAACAAGCTTCGGATTTCGTTGTCGCGACAAGAACTGCGCTTGCCCAACTGAGCGCCCTGGCGGTGCAATATTCCTTTTCCGCTGTCGGAGCGATCGTGCTTCTGGTGCTCGGCTGGCTGGCCGCAGGCATGCTGAGCCGCTGGGCTCACGGCGGCCTCTCGCGTGTCCACGGGATCGATGCGACGCTGGCCCAGTTCTTCGCCAACATCATCCGCTACGCGATGCTTGTCCTGGTGGTGGTCATGGTGCTCGGGCAGTTCGGCGTCCAGACTGCTTCCATCCTTGCCGCACTCGGTGCGATCGGCCTGGCGATAGGCCTGGCGCTGCAGGGCACGCTGCAGAACATCGCCGCCGGGATCATGCTGCTGGTGCTGCGCCCGTTCCGCGTCGGCGAAACGATCGAGACCAGCAGTGTCGCCGGCACGATCATCGACATCGGACTGTTCGCCACGGAACTGCGGACGGCTGAAGGCGTCTATCGCCTCGCCCCGAACTCGACACTCTGGAACGTTCCGATCACCAACTACAGCCGCCGGGACAGCCGCCGCAACGACATTTCCGTCAGCATTCCGGCCGACCAGGATGTGGGACGGGCACAGGAACGGCTGATGTCCATCGCGCGGCGGGACACGCGTGTCTTGAAGGAGCCGGCACCTTCGGCCTTCGTTGCAGAGTTCGACCCGGGCAGCGTGAAATTGACCCTGCGCTATTGGACACGAAGCAAGGAATGGTGGAATACCAGCCGGGAGCTTACCAAGGCCGTGAAACTTGCCTTTGACAAGCAGCCCGAGAATCAGGTTCCAGACCCTCAGGTCTCACCCAGCGTGAACGCCGGCGAGAGCGGACCTCCTGCCCCCCACAGGGCGGACGAGCCGGTGGCAGCGCGGACCTGAAGGAAAGGATGCGCCGGGGGCGGCCGTCTCGAGGAGGCCGAACCCGGCGCAGAAATTGGAACGCCCCGACCGGCGAGCCCGGCCTCGGCACTCCGTCGCCAGATATTCGTTTCAGTTCCGAGCACTCGCCGCGCCGCTGCGGGCCGGGAGCGTCCGGACAGCCGTTGCGCGCTCCGGTGAAGCCATTCTCGACGCTACCTCTCGAAGGGCGGCAGCGGGACGGGACGGCTGTTCCAATTGGGCGGCGCCGAACCGGAACCGCCCGACCAGATCCCCCAGTTTCTGCGCTTCCACGGCAAGGCTCGCCGAAGCCGCGGTGGACTGCTCCACCATCGCGGCATTCTGCTGGGTCGTCTGGTCCATGGCGTTTACCGCAGCATTGACTTCCGCCAGCCCAGTGGACTGTTCGCGCGCGGACACCGTGATGGCATCCATATGCTGGTTGATTTCGGCAATGAACCCTCGGATGGTGCCAAGAGCAGCGCCCGTATCACGCACCAGCGCCACCCCGCTGTCGACCTCGGCCGCGGAATTGCGGATGAGTTCCTTGATCTCCTTTGCAGCCTTTGCCGATCGCTGCGCAAGCTCGCGAACCTCCTGAGCCACTACCGCAAAGCCCTTGCCGGCCTCGCCTGCCCGAGCAGCCTCGACGCCGGCGTTCAGCGCCAGCAGGTTGGTCTGGAAAGCGATTTCATCGATGACGCCGATGATGTTGGAGATCTGCTGGGAGGAACTCTCGATGCGACGCATCGCTTCTTCCGCATGGGTGACGACGCCGGTCGAGCCTACGGCACTCTCGTTTGCGCGGGCGGCCACGGTCCGGGCCTCTTCGGTGCGTCTGGCGGAATTGGAAACGTTTGCCGTGATCTCGTCAAGCGCAGCGGCCGTCTGCTCGAGGGCTGCCGCCTGCTGCTCGGTCCGTCTGGAGAGATCGTTCGCACCCTCGGCGATTTCGCGGGTTCCCCCGTCTATGGTGCCGATGCTGGCCGAGATCAGCTGCAGAGTTTCGCCAAGCTGCCGGACGGACCGGTTGAAATCCTGTCGCAGAGGCTCGAAATCGGGCGCGAAAGGCTCGCTCAACTGGAAGGCAAGATCGCCCTCGGCCAGACGATGCAGTCCCGCCGCGAGCCCGGAGGTGGCGATTCTCAGACGCTCGGCTGCGTCTGCCTCGGCGCGCGTCTGGGCCTCCAGCCGGTCCTGCTCGGCCTGGATGCGTGCTGTCTCGGCTTCCTCCTCCAGCCGCTTGTTTGCAAGTGCTGCCTGACGGAAGACCTCCACGGCCTGGGCCATTGTGCCGATCTCGTCGGTACGATCGGCAAACGGGATCGCAGAGGCAGTGTCGCCCTCGGACAGGTTGCGCATTGATCCGGTGATACGCTGGATCGGGTTGGCGATGCCGGTAACCGCGAAACCGATCGCAAGAATGCTGATCAGCGCACCGACCGCGCTCAGGGCGTAGATGGTCACGAGGCCCGACTGCATGGTCGCCTTGATCTCCAGGCCGGACTTCTCCGTTCCGGCGAGACTTGAAGCGACGACACCGCCCATGGCTGAGGCGAGCTTTTCCCCCAGAGGCGCCATCTGGGTGTTGAAGGCAGCCCGTGCCGGACGCATGCTGCCCGCGCGTGACAAGGTAACGACCTCGTCGCCGATCGTCACCATGGCGGCGAAATCGTTGCGGATTTCCTGAAAACTGTTCTGTTGCGTCTTATCTTCGGCCGGGATCAGTTTCGCATAGGCTTCAAGGGCCGTCTCGATGCGGCTCCGCTCCGCCTTGATGTCGCTTTCGGCCTTCAATGCCGTTTCGTTGTCCTGCGAAAGAATATGATTGATGTAGGCAAGCCGCAGCTTGGAGATAGCCGCATCGATCTCCTTTGATGTGGCGACGGCCGGCAGCACTTCCTGAAGGATCGCAGCGCTCTTGCCATCCATCTCCTTCATCTGGTGAATGGCGGTGTAGGAGAGGACGGCGGTGATGGCGCAGAGGCTGGCAAAGGCGCCGATCAGGGACAGTCTTACAGAAGGACGTTTCATGCGACACTCCGTGGACCAAGAGACGGCAAGGCGGGAAAGCCATTGGTCCCACAGGTTTGAAGCAAAAGATTTAAGGAAAAGCTTTCAGGATGAGGGAGATAGGCGACTTTCTGCCTCTCCTTGCTGCTCCCTTTTTGAGCATTGCGCGCGAAAAACGAGCATGGCGACAGTAGCCCCGCACGGATGCGGCGGAGAGGCCCCTGGAGCGCTCTGAACGCTCGCAGGTTGAAGGTTATTGCGCCATGGTTGAACGGTGCGCCCAGCCGGTCATCCGCGTCTCGATCCAGGCCATCAGCGCGTACATGGCGATGCCCTCGATTGCCAGCATGAGCAGCCCGGCGAAGACGAGAGGCACGTTGAACTGGCTCTGCGCGGAACTCATCATATTGCCGAGGCCGTAATTGGAGGCAACCGTTTCGGAGATGACCGACCCCACGAAGGCAAGTGTAATCGCCACCTTCAGCGAACCGAAGAAATAGGGCATGGAGCGAGGGATGCCGACCTTCAGCATGATGTCCATCTTCCGTGCGCCAAGCGCACGCAGCACGTCCTCGGTTTCGGGCTCGATCGTTGCAAGCCCGGTTGCGACATTGACGACTATCGGGAAGAAGGAGATCAGAAAGGCTGTCAGGACGGCCGGTATGGTTCCGATACCGAACCAGATGACGAGGATCGGTACAAGCGCCACCTTCGGAATGGCGTTGAAGCCGATCATCAGCGGATAAAGCCCGGCATAGATGCTCTTCGACCAGCCGATGAACAGACCGATCGCAAGGCCCGCTGCAACGGCAATCGCGAAACCCAGGGTGGTCGTATAA
>JAEYTV010000481.1 GCA_023433855.1 Pseudomonadota bacterium
ATGATTGCCCGTCAGAACGTTCATGCGCGTCAGGCCATGGGCATCCCGGTGCCCGATTCGTTTGCCGTCTCAGCATTCCTATGGTTAATTGTCGGGAATAAAAGTAAAAATTCTATTGGAACTGTTACACTTCCAGCTTCGCGCCAGCCCCGGCGGCGGGTCGATATATCCCGTCCCGGCAAGCGGTGGCCAGGCAACAGCCGCCCCGGCCACTGTTTCGAGGGTGCGAGTTCGGGCGGTAGGGTCAGCCGACGTGATCGTCGGCGATCGGCTTCTGGTAGGTGAAGCCCAGGTCCCAAGGGAAATAGATCCAGGTGTCCTGGCTCACCTCGGTGACGAAGGTATCGACCAGCGGACGCCCCTTGGGCTTGGCGTAGACGGTGGCGAAATGTGCCTTGGGCAGCATGGCGCGCACGATGGCGGCGGTCTTGCCGGTGTCGGTGAGATCGTCGACGATCAGCACGCCGTCGCCGTCGTTCTCCAGCAACTGCGGCGTGACCTCCTTCAGCACCGAAAGCTGACCTTGCGACGTGTAGTCGTGATAGGAAGCGACGCAGACGGTCTCGATCATGCGGATGCCGAGTTCGCGCGAGATGATGGCCGCCGGAACCAGGCCGCCGCGGGTTATGCAGACAATCGCCTTCCACTGGCCATTGGTACCGGCAAGCCGCCAGGCGAGCGCACGCGCGTCGCGGTGGAACAGGTCCCAGGAGACGGGGAAGGCTTTTTCGGGAAGCGACATCTGACTGCACTCCGGGTGCCCGCAACAGCGCGGAATGCAGGCGGAATTAGCCGGGAATCCAGGGGTCTGGCAAGCCTTTGCCGGACTGGCCGCCTGGGTTGTCCGCAGTTATCGCGAGAGGAAGGCCGTCACCGGCATGGATTGGAGCACCGTACGGGTGACGCCGCCGAAGAGAAGCTCGCGCAGCCACGAGTGGCTGTAGGCGCCGAGCACGAGCAGATCGGCGCCGGTGGCGGCGAGGCGATTGCGGATGACGTCGTCGGTCGCCAAGCCGCCTGACGCCTCTGTGTGCACGGTGACATTGGCGCCGTGGCGTTCCAGTGCGGCGGCGATGTCGGCTCCTGCCTCGACGGCGTTGGGGCTTTCGGGCGGATCGATGAGCAGGATTTCGGTGCTCTCGGCCTCGAGGATGAAGGGCAGGGCGTCAAAGGTGGAGCGCGAGGCTTCGCGGCTGCCGTTCCAGGCGACGATCACGCGGCGGAAGGAGGCGAGGCAGGGCGCGTCGTGCGGAGTGATCAGCACCGGCCGGCCGGCATCATAGAGCAATGAGTCGACGTCGGGAGATGCGCCGTCCGACCCGGCCTGGGCGGCGACGACGAGGTCGCAGCTCCTGGCGCTGGCGATGCCGGAATGGGCGCTGTCGCCGGAGAAGCTTTCGAGACTGCGCCACTCAGCGGTGATGCCGGCGTCGGTGGTGTGTTTCCGGAAAATCTCCTCGATCTTCTTCGAGCGCTCCTGGTTCACTTCCGTGGAGGCCTGGATGAACTCGGCGTCCGGGAAACCGATTGTGGAGGTGTAGGGGATAGGCAGCGCCTCGGCATGCAGGCCGATGAGATGCGCCTCGTAGCGGGCGGCGAGCGCGCCTGCGCAATCGCTGACGCGCTGGGCGTCTTCCGCACTCTGGATGATGGCGAGAATGGTCTTGAACGGCATGGCTTCCTCCCAACGAAAGGCGCGGCGCAACAACCACCGCGAACTCTATTGCTTCCGCACGGCGACGCAAGGCGTGCGTGGTCGCAGGCCTGCCAGTTGCAAACGGCCTGCGGATACAACGGCGAATGTGAGGGGAGCGTTCCGGTCGGCGGCTAGCGAGCGGGTGGCAGGCCTGCGACCATCTCCTCGACCGCTTTCCTGGCCGCGTCGAGCGCTTCCTGGGTACGGGCGGGCACGACGAGGTCTGTCCGGAACGTGCCGTCGAGATATTTCGGATAGGAGCCGATGATCGTGTCGGGATGCGCCTTCTGGATCTCGGCGAGCGGTCCTCCGATGATGCCCTCGCCATGCGGGCAGGAAACCGTCGCGGAGAGAAGCTTCGCGCCGGTCTTCAGCGTCGGCACGACATTGTCGAGCATCGCCTGGAAAATCGAGGGAACGCCCGCCATGACATGGACGTTGCCGATCCGGAACCCCGGGGCGACCGAAACCGGGTTGTCGATATGGGTTGCGCCGACCGGCATGCGCGCCATGCGCTTCCTGGCATCGTTGAACTCGATGCCGCGCTTGGCATAGCTCTCGGCGAGCAGTGCCATCGCCTTCGCGTCGAACTCGCAGGGCACGCCGAAGGCTTTCGACACCGAATCCGCGGTGATGTCATCATGGGTCGGGCCGATGCCGCCGGTGGTGAAGACGTAGTCGTAGCGGTGGCGCAAGGCGTTGACGGCGGCGACGATCTCATCCTCCTCGTCAGGAACGATGCGCACTTCCTTCAGGTCGATGCCGATGGCGGTCATGATATCGGCGAGATGGCCGATGTTCTTGTCCTTGGTTCGGCCGGAAAGAATCTCGTCGCCGATGACGATCATGGCGGCAGTGACGATGTCGGACATGCTGGAAACCTCGGAGGAGCCGAGGTCAGATAGCGCGGCAGGCCGCTAACCGCAATGTTACGCGTACGGTGAACAATCCGTAGGCATATAAGTGTCTTCCATTGAACGAACGCTGCCTTATCTCCGGAGGCGTAGCGCCGGGCCGCATCCGGCGAGCGAATTCAATGGAGATACGTGATGGCGAAGATTCTGGTCCTCTACTATTCGAGCTGGGGACATATGGAGCAGATGGCGAAGGCAGCCGCGGAAGGCGCGAAGGAAGCCGGAGCGGATGTGACGATCAAGCGGGTGCCGGAACTGGTTCCCGAGCAGGTCGCAAAGGCCGCGCACTACAAGCTCGACCAGGAAGCGCCGATCGCGGAGCCGCTCGAACTGGAGAACTATGACGGGATCATCTTCGGCATCTCCACCCGTTACGGCGGGATGGCCGCGCAGCTCAAGAATTTCCTCGACCAGACCGGGCCGCTCTGGGCCAAGGGCGCGCTGGTCAACAAGGTCGCGACCGTCATGTCGTCGACGGCGACCCAGCATGGCGGCGCGGAACTCGCCATCCTGTCCACCCAGGCCTCGCTGCAGCATCACGGCATGATCATCGTGCCGTTGTCCTATGCCTACCAGGGACAGTCGGGCAACGACGTGGTACGCGGCGGCTCGCCCTACGGCATGACCACGACCTCGGATTCGGACGGCTCCCGCCAGCCTTCTGCGCAGGAGCTCGAAGGCGCGAAGTTCCAGGGCAAGCGGATGGCCGAGATCACCCTCAAGCTGCACGGCTGAGCCGTCTGCCGCAAAATTCCACGGGCGGTCCCAGCGGCCGCCCGTTTTGCGTTGGGCCAGATGTTTGCCCATCGGCGCAAGCAGGCTAGGCTGTGCGCAAAACGCAAAGTCGCAGGACAACATATGGCTTCGGTCATAGGCTGGATCATCGGCGCCGTCTTCCTGGTCGCCTTCCTCATCGTAAGCTATTTCGTGCTGGCAACGCGGCGCATCGCGGCTCGGGCGGAACGGCTCGTGCCGGCATCGGGCAAATTCCTGGATATCGACGGCAACCGCATCCACTATGTCGAGACGGGCGAGGGGCCTCCGATCGTCTTCATCCATGGGCTCGGCGGCCAGCTTCATCACTTTCGCCACCCGATCTTCCCGCTGCTGCCGGACTATCGGCTGATCACGCTCGACCGGCCGGGCTCGGGCTATTCGGGGCGCGCCGCCGGCGCGACGGCGCGGCTGCCCGAGCAGGCCGAAGTGGTCGCCAAGTTCATCAAAGCGCTGGGACTGGAGCGGCCGCTGCTGGTCGGCCATTCGCTCGGCGGAGCGGTGGCGCTGACGGTTGCGCTCAACCATCCGGATTCGATCTCCGGCGTCGTCACGCTCGCACCGCTGACGCATATGGAGGACGAGGTCAGGGCTGAGTTCAGGAGTCTCTACATCACCTCCAGGCTCAAGCGCTGGCTGATCGCACAGACGACTGCTGTGCCGACCTCGCTGAAATACGCGCCTCAGACGCTTGCCTTCGTTTTCGGCCCGCAAAAATGGCCCGAGGACTACATCATAGCCGGTGGCGGCATGCTGGGACTAAGGCCCAGCCACTTTTATGCGACGGCGAGCGACATCGTCGCCATCGAAAAGGATCTTGGGTCGATCGAGGCGCGCTACGGCGAGATCAGCATGCCCGCCGCCATGATGTACGGCACGGCAGATCGCGTGCTGGACCATAGGCGACACGGACTGCCGATGCGCGACAAGATCGCGGGACTCGATTTCGATCTGGTCGAAGGCCAGGGGCATATGCTGCCGTTCACCGCCAGCGAACGCGTGGCGGGACTGATAAAGCGGGTCGCCGCGAAAGCCTTCGCCTAGCCGTTAGGCGTGCTGGAGCCAGGCTTGTATCAACGTTTGATTTGGCGAGGTCCGGCCGGCCGTCTCTGCACGGTGCGCCGGCCTTTCGACTCACGTATCGAAAGAGCATCCAGGCGATTTCGATAGATACGTTTCAGTATCCCGCAGGCTGCTCTAGCGCGGTCCTCGCTGCGTCCCTTGAGCACGCATCCGTCCAGCGCAGCAGGTGCGCCAGCCACGTCGTCCCAGACCATCCATGTTCCCGACGGTTCGGGCACGCAGCGAAATCTCTGATGCTGCTCCATGTGGGTACCTCGCCATGCAGGAACTGTGCGTCGCGACTGTGGTTCATCGTCCGCTAATGCGATGGTTAATGAAGTATTGCATCAGGCGCTTTGGCAGATGACGTTTGCGGATATTCGGTAGCGGTCCAGGACGGGACCAGCAGGCGGTCAGTGCCCGCGCGCTTTGCGGGCCGCTTTCTTCTTCTTTGCGGGGGTCGGTTCGCTCGCCGCCTCACGAAGAGCCCTGAGGCGGGCCGTCTTTTCGTCGCGCGCCTTCCGTTCGGCGGCGAGCAGGAT
>JAEYTV010000507.1 GCA_023433855.1 Pseudomonadota bacterium
ATGGCCAGCCTATGTCCCAACCTGCGTGCATGACAGGGCTGGGACAAGAACTATCCGCACGCTTTGCTGCCGGATATTGAAGGCTGTATTCGCTGCCCAATCGCCGATCCGCTGCTGGGGTTGGAGAGGATGGCGAGGGACGGGAGAGATGCGATGGGAGGTAGCACCCGTGCCGCGCCCCGCGGAACCGGAGGCCGCACCCACGCGAAAGAGCCCGGGGACGGCCTGGATCGATCGCCGATTCACCCTTGAGTTTCTCTGCTGCTGCCGCTAAATCTCGCGCACCAGGACCGGGCCCCTCTGGCAGCTTCTTTGGAGTTGTGATGTCGGACTGGAATCGTCCAAATCAGGTGCCTGGTGTTCAGGGGGGTCATCTCGAGGAACGGCAACGGTTTGATGGCGGGCTTCGCCGGCCAACCCGCGTGTGCTCTCGAACCTCCTCCGCGACCTAAGGTACTCCGCGCTTTAATAGATTGGGTGCCAAATGATGGAATTCTTCACTGCGGAGGCGCTGACAGCTCTCCTGCAAGTTATCATGATCGACCTCGTGCTGGCTGGCGACAACGCGATCGTCATCGGTCTTGCCGCAGCCGGGCTGCCGAAAGACCAGCGAGCCAAGGCGATCCTCATCGGGATCATTGCAGCCACGGTCCTGCGCATAGGTTTTGCCCTGGCAACAACGCAGCTCCTGCAGATCGTGGGGCTTCTGCTGGCCGGCGGCGTGCTGCGCCTCTGGGTGTGCTGGAAAATGTGGCGCGAACTTCGCACCCCGCATCAGGATGAGGAAGAAGCGAGCGAGGCCTTGGAGGAGGCCGATCTCAACCAAGACGGGACGATCGCCGGCGGTGCTCCGCGCAAGACATTTGCGCAGGCCGCCTGGCAGATCATCATTGCTGATGTTTCCATGTCGCTCGACAATGTCCTCGCCGTCGCGGGCGCGGCGCACGAGCATCCGGAAGTTCTGATTTTTGGCCTGGTCCTGTCCATCGCCCTGATGGGGATCGCTGCAAGCTTCATTGCACGACTGCTCCACAAGCATCGCTGGATCGCCTATGTCGGCCTTGCGGTGATCCTCTACGTTGCACTGGAGATGATCTGGCGGGGAACGAACGAGGTTCTGCCCTATATCAACGGCTGATCCTGCCTACGGCGCGACGATCGCTTCGTCGCGCCGCTTGCGGTAGGACCGGCCGACGCCTGGCCTCTCGTCCCTGCCCGACGACCCAGCTCTCCAACCAAAACTTATGCCGAGGCAGCAGAACCTATTCGTCACGCTGTCGATGTGCTCCTATCTCTTCATCATGCAGGGACACTCTGTTCGCGACTGTGTTGCAAAGAGCGGCCCCCGGTCAGATTGAATGGAGGGAGCGCCTGTGTTGCAGGCGCTGCGCGATGATCGCGCTGGGAGAAGTTGATGACGGAACCGTGCTACGACGTCGCTCATCTTGGGCACGTAGAACTTTATTCAGACCGCTTCGACGACACGCTTGATTTCTTCACACGTGTCTATGGTCTCACCGAGAGCGGTCGCGACGCAGACAGCGTCTATCTGCGTGCTTATGACGACTATGAGTTCCATACGCTCAAGTTGACGCGGCACCACACGACCGGCGTTGGTCACATTGCCTACCGCACCACGTCACCGGAGGCGCTTGAGCGTCGCGTCAAAGTGATCGAAGGGCGGGGCTGGGGCGTGGGCTGGACCGAGGGCGACCTTGGTCACGGGCGCGCCTACCAGTTCAGGAGCCCCGACGGGCACCTGTTCGAGCTCTACTGGGATACACAGGAATATGTCGCCCCGCCGGAAGAAAAGCCTGCCCTGAAGAACATTGCCCAGCGGTATCACGGTCGCGGTGCCTGCCCGCGTCGGCTTGACCACGTCAATCTGCTCGCCGCCGATGTCAGTCAGATACGCGAGTTCATGACGGTGGCGCTCGGCAGCCGGGTGACGGAGCTTATCCAGCTCGACAACGGTCGACTGGGCGGCTGCTGGTTCACGATCAACAACAAGACTTACGATCTTGCGTGCTCCGAGGACCATACGGGATCCCACGGTCGTTTCCATCACGTCACCTATGCGGTCGACCAACGTGAAGACATCCTGCGGGCCGCCGACATCTTCCTGGAAAATGGCGTGCATATCGAATCGGGGCCGCACAAGCATGCGATCCAGGGCACCTTCTTTCTTTATGTCTGGGAGCCGGCAGGCAACCGGGTCGAGCTTGCCAATGCCGGTGCGCGCCTTATCCTTCGGCCGGACTGGAAGCCGGTCGTCTGGACAGAGGCCGACCGCAAGAAGGGACAGGCCTGGGGCATGAAGACGATCGAAACCTTCCACACGCACGGCACGCCGCCCGTCGCGCACAAGTAAGTACGAGGCTATCATGGCAAAGACAGCATTGGTTATCAGCGCGCATTCGGCGGACTTCGTCTGGCGTTGCGGAGGAGCGATCGCGCTTCACGAAGAGAAGGGCTATGAAGTCACGGTTGTCTGCCTGTCCTACGGAGAACGTGGCGAAAGCGCCAAGCTCTGGAAGAACCCGGGCATGACACTGGAGAAGGTCAAGACGGAACGGCGGAAGGAAGCGGAGAATGCCGCCAAGGCGCTCGGCGTCACCGACATCCAGTTTTTCGATCTCGGCGACTATCCGCTGGTTGTCGACCAGGACGCCAAGTTCAAGCTCGTCGAGGTGATCCGCAAGGTCCAGCCCGAATTCATGCTGTCTCACTCCAAGTGGGACCCGTATAATACCGATCACATGTATGCCACGCAGGTGGCACTCGACGCCCGGATGATCGCGCAGGCTTGGGGTCATAATCCGGGGGAAAAGGTTCTCGGCGCGCCGCAGCTCTATCTCTTCGAACCGCATCAGACCGAACAGATGGAATGGAAGCCCGACCTCTTCCTCGACATCTCGCCGGTATGGGAAAAGAAGTGGGCGGCTATCCAGTGCATGGAGGGCCAGGAGCATCTGTGGCACTACTACAAGAACGTCGCCGAAAACCGAGGCAACCACTTCATGCGCAATTCCGGCGGCCAGTCCGGCGGGCGCAAGTCGACGCATGCGGAAGGATTCCAGTCTGTCTTCCCACGTACCGTCGATGAACTCTAGGAAGGACAGATTGTGATGGGTGTCGTCGTTCAGAGCATCGAGCGTGCGGATCAGTCTGTCATCGACCGGCTTGCTGCCTGCGGTGTCGCAACGGTCCATGAGGCGCAGGGTCGCAAGGGTCTGCTCGCCAGCTACATGCGACCGATCTATCGCGGCGCGCGGCTGGCGGCCAGTGCCGTCACGATTTCTGCGCCTCCCGGCGATAACTGGATGCTGCATGTGGCGATCGAGCAATTGAAGGCGGGTGATGTCCTGCTGCTTGCGCCGACCAGCCCCTGCGAAGACGGATATTTTGGCGATCTGCTCGCCACGTCCGCGCAGGCTCGGGGCTGCAAGGGCCTGATCATCGACGCGGGCGTCCGTGACGTGGCCGATCTCACGGAGATGAAGTTCCCTGTCTGGTCAAAGGCGATCTTCGCTCAGGGCACTGTCAAGGAGACGCTGGGTTCGGTCAACGTGCCGGTCGTCTGCGCCGGCGCCTATGTGTGTCCGGGCGACGTGATCGTCGCCGATGACGACGGAGTCTGTGTTGTTCTTCGCGAAGAGGCGGAGACGGTTGCTCAGAAAGCGGAAGCCAGGGTCGCTGCCGAGGACAACAAACGTAAGCGGCTTGCCGCCGGCGAGCTTGGCCTCGACATCTACGACATGCGGGGCCGACTCGCCGAGAAGGGCCTCAAATATATCTGATACCGCGGGATCGGAGGCGGTCATGAGCGAGAATGAAACCGGCGTCCGTTGCATGTGGATGCGAGGCGGCACATCCAAGGGCGGGTATTTCCTCGCCGAGGACCTGCCGGGCGACCGTGACGGTTTCCTGCTGCGGGTCATGGGTTCGCCCGACGCGCGCCAGATCGACGGCATGGGAGGAGCGCATCCACTCACGTCCAAGGTAGCCGTGGTGAAGAAGTCGGAGCGGGAGGGGGTCGATGTCGACTATCTCTTCCTGCAGGTCTTTGTCGACCAACCGATCGTCACTGATGCACAGAACTGCGGCAACATCCTTGCCGGTATCGGGCCCTTTGCAATCGAGCGTGGACTGGTGCAGGTCAAGGCCGAGAAGACCGAGGTTTCAATCTTCATGGAGAATACCGGGCAGATCGCGATTGCGACTGTCGAGACGCTGGGAGGGAAGGTGAGCTACGAAGGTGATGCCCGCATCGACGGGGTTCCGGGTACGGCAGCGCCTGTTCCGATCGTCTTTGCGGACACTGCCGGCTCGTCCTGCGGTGCGCTCCTGCCGACCGGCAATCCTGTCGACGAGATCGAAGGCGTTGCCTGCACGCTGATCGACAACGGCATGCCCTGTGTGGTGATGCGCGCGGACGTGTTCGGGCTGAAGGGCGACGAGAGCCCGAAGGAGCTCGAGGCCAACCAGGAACTCAGAGCAAGACTCGAAGCCATTCGCCTGAAAGCGGGACCAATGATGAACCTTGGCGACGTCGCCAAGAAGTCTGTCCCAAAGATGACCATGGTGTCGGCTTCGAGCGCCGGCGGCGCCATATCCACCCGTACGTTCATTCCGCATAGCTGCCACGATGCAATCGGCGTGCTCGGCGCCGTCAGCGTTGCGACCGCCTGCCTTCTGCCGGAAGGTCCAGCACCCGAACTCGCGGTCATTCCGCAAGGCGATGAGAAGCTTCTGTCGATCGAGCATCCGACTGGCGAAATGAGCGTGATCGTCACGATGAAGGATGGCGATGTTCATCGGGCCGCAGTGCTGCGCACCGCGCGAAAACTCTTTGATGGTTTGGTTTTCAGCAACTGAACGGAGCAGAGCTATGAGGATCGCGTTCCTGGGGTTCGGGGAAGCTGCCCGGGCCTTTCACGACAGCCTGGCGTCGACGCTGGATGGCGCCGAGTTCCTCGCCTATGACCTGCTGGTGGAAAACGCCGGTGAGATGCGGGATGCCATGACGAGCCGCGGCGTCCGGCCGGCGGCGTCGGTGGCGGAACTTGCCGATGCCGAGTGGATTTTCAGTGCGGTCACCGCCGACCAGAGCCTCCAGGCCGCACAGGCCATTGCCCCGTATCTCGGACAGGGCGCCTTGTTCATCGATATCAACTCCGTGTCGCCTGGGCGCAAGCGCGAGACTGCTTCCCTGATCAACGAGTCGGGAGCAGGCTATCTCGACATGGCAGTCATGGCGCCGGTGCATCCTAAGGGGCATGCCACACCCGTGCTGATCGCCGGGAGACCTGCATCGGCTGTCCTGCAACCACTGAAGTCGCTTGGTTTTGATGCAGATGTCGCGGGAGAGGAGCCGGGTGCGGCAACTGCCATCAAGATGGTGCGTTCGGTCTTCGTGAAGGGACTGGAGGCAATTACCGTTGAGGCGCTGCTCGCGGCCGAGGCATCAGGATGCTTCGACGAGATCCTTTCCTCTCTCTCCCGAAGTTTTCCCGGGTTGGACTGGACCAGATTCCCAGACTACCAGTTCGAGCGGACGATGCGTCACGGCAGCCGTCGTGCTGCGGAGATGCGGGAAAGCGGAGCAACGCTGGATGCTCTTGGTCTCAATGGCGGGATTGCAAGGGAGATCGCCCTTGTCCAGGATGCCATGGCCGCAAGCGCCGTCGCGCCCTCTGGAGACCTCCGACACACTGTGGCACAAGTCCTGGAGCGCCGCCGCGCGAAATAGGCTCGTGTATACCTGACGATGTCAAGCGCTCGCAGCTTTGCCGGAAAGGGTGGCTGTATACATCGGCCTTGGCATTTTTCCGGATGGCGCTAAATTGCTGTCCGCAGGCGGAGTAGGTCGTCTGGCGGCGGGCAAAGGTGCTGATTTGGAAGAGAACTCTCGAACAACCCACACGACGCGCGCCTTGATGGAGTTGCGGAAGAAGATCCTGAGCGGGGAGTATCCCGGCGGCACGCGGCTTTTCGAGGTCCCTCTTGCTGAAACGCTGCAAATCTCTCGCACGCCGGTGCGCGAAGTGATGTCGCGTCTGGCGGAAGAAGGATTGCTGGATCGCCTCACGAACGGCGGTTTCGTCGTGCGCAGCTTCACCTATGCCGATGCGGTGGATGCAATAGAGTTGCGGGGCGTCCTCGAAGGAACGGCGGCTCGCCTAGCAGCCGAACGCGGCGTGCCCCAAGAGGGCTTGGACCGGCTTGCAGCTCTGCTTGCCGAACTGGAGGCCTGTTTCGGAACAGGGGTGGATGAAGTAGACTTGGAGGCTTATTCCGAGGCCAACGCCAGATTTCATTCCGTTCTCGTCGAACAGACCGGCAGCTCAGTGCTTCAGCGTGAGGTAGAGAGAGCCACTCGCCTGCCCTTTGCCTCACCATCGGCATTCCTGTCGGGACGGACCCACGTCGCAGCCTTCCGGCAGTCCCTCCATATAGCTCAGGACCAGCATCGTTCCCTAGTTGCCGCAATCGTCGCACGGGAGGGCTCCAGAGCGGAGTTCATTGCGCGAGAGCATGCCCGCATCGCCCGCAAGAATCTGGAATATGCCGTTTTTGAGGACCCTGAACTGATGCTGGCGGTCCCCGGGCTCGTTCTGCTGAACTCCTGAGCAACGACGTTTTTGCCCTGCGAGCGTCGCTGCCGGCTCGCCCCGGAGGCCGATGCGCGGCTGCCTGAAATTCCCCCTTGCAATTGCACTGCGATGTCGTCATGTATACATCATATTGCAAGCACGAGGGAGGACTACCGTGACCCAAGCGAACCTTACCCAAGTTTTGAAGGATGCAGGCAACACTGTCGAGCATCTTCGGAACTCCAAAACCGGCATCTATGTATACCCGGTTGTTGCACCGGAATTTTCCAACTGGCGCTCTGAGCAGGCTGCATGGCGCAACAGCGCCGTCCTTTTTGACCAGTCGCATCATATGGACGAACTGGTGGTTGAAGGTGCTGATGCGGCCAAGTTCCTCGAGAGCCTGTCGATCAACAGCTTCGCCAATTTCGGCATCGATCGCGCTAAGCACTATGTTCCGGTAACGC
This sequence comes from Pseudomonadota bacterium, assembly GCA_023433855.1. Classification (GTDB taxonomy): domain Bacteria; phylum Pseudomonadota; class Alphaproteobacteria; order Rhizobiales; family Rhizobiaceae; genus Neorhizobium. Next base: position 7,064 of record JAEYTV010000507.1, read on the forward strand.
CCGCAGGGCACGTCATCGGCGACATGATCATCTTCCGCGAAACCGAGGAAAAGTTCGTCCTCGTCGGCCGGGCGCCTACCGCGAACTGGCTGCTCTACAATGCTTCGCTCGGCAAGTTCAACGTGAAGCTGACGCATGATCCGCGTTCTCCATCCCGCCCTGACGGCAAGGCCGTCAACCGCATCCACTACCGCTTCCAGATCCAGGGGCCCGATGCTCCCAAGATCTTCGAGAAGATGAACGGTGGCCCCATCCCGGAAATCAAGTTCTTCCATGTGGATTGGATCAATGTCGGCGGGCGGAAGGTTCAGGCGCTGCGGCACGGCATGGCCGGCGCTCCCGGCCTGGAGCTCTGGGGCCCGTATGCAGAAAAGGATGAGGTTCGGGAAGCCATCGTCAAGGCTGCCGAAGAGGCTGGGGTAGACCTGCGTCTCGTCGGAAGCCGTGCTTATGCTACCAACACCTTGGAATCGGGCTGGATTCCGTCGCCGCTTCCGGCAATCTACACCGGCGAGGAGCTGCAGGCTTATCGTGACTGGCTGCCAGCGACCAGCTACGAGGCCAGCGGCTCGATCGGGGGCAGCTTCGTCTCCGACAATATCGAAGACTACTACCTGAACCCGTACGAACTCGGTTACGGCGTTTACGTGAAGTTCGACCACGACTTCGTCGGCCGCGCTGCCGTCGAGAAGCAGAAAGCTACTCCGCAGCGTCGCAAGGTGACGTTCGAATGGAATCCGGAAGATGTCGTCAAGGTCATCGCTTCCGCCTTCCAGCCTGGCGAGCAGGCCTACAAGTGGATCGACTTCCCACTATCCAACTACGCGTCGTCCAGCTTCGACAAGGTTCTCAAGGACGGCAAGGTCGTCGGCCTCTCGATGTTCAACGGCTACAGCTACAACGAGCGCTGCATGCTTTCGCTCGGCGTCGTCGATGCCGACATCAAGGAGAACGACATCCTGACTCTGGTCTGGGGCGAGCCGGATGGTGGCACGTCGAAGACTTCCGTGGAGCAAGGCCACAAGCAGGCGGAAATCCGCGTGCGCGTTGCGGCAGTGCCGTATGCGCAGGAAGCCCGTGAGAATTACGCCGAAAGTTGGCGCACAAAGAAAGCCCTCTGATCCTGATGGCGTGCGAGAAGTGGTTCTCGCACGCCATCCAGCCCATCCGGTGGGTGGTTATTCGAGTTGACGGGAGGATCGACAATGGCGCTTTTGAATCTCTTCAAGGGTAGGCAGGAAGACAAGTCACCGGCGGCAGCCGACTTCAAGGACTTGATCGCCGACTATTCCATCGAGGTCATGCCGCGCACGGCCGCGAAAATAGAGGACTTCAAGAGCCTGCTGCCGAAGGGGACGCGCGTCTATGTCGCCCACATCGAAGGCACGCCGATCGAGGACATGGTCGAAACTGCCAAGCGTCTCAGCCGCGACGGTTTTCCGGTCATGCCGCATTTCCCATCCCGCATCATTCCGAGCCGGGATACGCTTGAGGACTGGATCAACCGTTACAGAAACGAGGCAGGCGTTGAACAGGCCCTTCTGCTTGGCGGCGGTGTAGCGACCCCTGCGGGCGACTTCGACAGCTCCATGCAGCTTATCGAGACGGGACTTTTCGATCGCTACGGCTTCAAGCGCCTCCATGTCGCCGGCCATCCGGAAGGCAACAAGGACATCGACGTCGAAGGCGGCTCCAAGCTCGTGGACGAGGCGTTGAAGTTCAAGCAGGCCTATTCCGAACGCACGGACGCCGAGATGGCGATCGTCACTCAGTTTGCGTTCGACGCGAAACCGGTCATAGCCTGGGCGGAGCGGATTGCAGCCGAAGGAATCAAACTGCCGATCCACATCGGCATTGCCGGACCCACCAAGCTGCAGACCCTCATAAAATTTGCGATCTCCTGCGGCGTTGGCCCGTCGCTCAATGTGCTGCAGAAGCGCGCCATGGATCTGAGCAAGCTGCTGGTCCCGTATGAACCCGACGAACTGTTGTCCGACCTCGCCAAATACAAGGCTGCCAATCCGGATAGCTTGATTGATCGTATCCACGTCTTCCCGCTGGGCGGTATTCGCGCCAGTGCGGATTGGATGAATGCCCAGCAGAGCAGTGAGCAGAGCGCGGCCCTGGCTTGACAAGGGTCCGCGCCGCCGCGGCCGTTCCGCCTTTCGTCCACAATCCGTGACAGTCGCTGTCAATCCGGCGGTCCCGCCAGCCGCCGGATGTACCGCTGCGCGGACCGAGCTACGATGCCGTTGCCGTCCTCTCGGATATTCTGATGTGCAAAGGCGCCGTAAATGCTCTCGAAAGGCCAGGGGGCCAGCCGCTCGGAGATGTCGGCAACTTGCAGCGCCCCCAACGGCAGCATGTTCGGATAGCTCCACATGAAGGAGACGTGATCCGCGCCAGGCGTTACCTGTATGATGTCCCCGGGCAACAACGCGCCCTTTCCATCGTCGCCGATCCAATGCAATACCGTCCCGCCCGCAAAATGGCCGCCGACGCGAACCAGAGTTAGGCCGGATGAGAGTGCAAGGGCGTCATCCTCCCAAAGCCGGATATTGTCCGAGCCGCGCAAGATCCACTGCCTGTCCGCCGCGTGGACGTAAATCGGACAATCGAAGGCGGCGGCCCAATCCTGCATTGTCGTGTAATAGTGCGGGTGAGAGATGGCGATGGCGCTCAATCCGCCCATCGCATTGACAATCGTACGAGTTGCCTCGTCAAGGAGAGCGATGCAGTCCCAGAGCACGTTTCCATCTCCGGTCTGCAGTAGCAGGGCCCTTTGATTGATCGCGAAGGTCGGAGTTGTCTGGATTGCCAGCAGGTTGGGTGCCAGTTGGTGCCAGGCGTTGCGATGGGCGCCGGCGAGTTTTACGGGCGTTGTCCAGCCCTGGCCTGACGGCGGCACATATTGGCGCTCGTCGGCGCAGATCGGGCAAATCTCAGGCGGGTCCAGCTCCTCCTCAATCGAGGTGCCGCAGGCGCAGCAGATAAAAACCGTCATGGACTCCTCTTCTGCAACCGAGTCGGATCGTTTGGACAGTACCAAAAACGACGTTCAAGGGCTAAAGAAAAGCCGGCGGCGGTACGGCGTGCCCGGGTCGGTCGGATTTTCCGGGAGGTATTCACCCTTTCTAGATGGCAGGCGAGCTATGCATGCTGCATCATCCTTTTCCTGGAGGGCGAATGAGGGATCCCGCGAGGTCACGGCTGCTGAACCTGGACATTCTGCGCCTCCTGTCGGCGATCATGGTCCTGGCATTCCACTACGGCTTTCGCATGGAGATCTCCGGCGAAGGCGGCGGCGTCGCATTCCCTGAACTGTCGCATGTGGCGATGTGGTTCGACGCGGGCCTGCTGATTTTCTTCGCCATTTCCGGCTATGTCATCGCGATGTCTGCGGATGGGCAGTCCTCTTATGACTTCGCCGTCGGGCGGTTCGCCAGACTCTGGCCCACCTTCGTCGTCTGCGCGACCGCCACGGCCGCCGTTCTTCTCATATGGCCGGTGCCGACCCTGGAGCCGCCGAGCATGGAGCAGTGGCTTGCCCATGTCGTCATCGTTTCCCGCGCACTCGGCCAGCCCTTTCTCGACGGTGCTTACTGGACGATCACCTACGAGATCGTTTTCTACGGCTGGGTTTTCATGTTGATGGTCAGTGGCCTTCTGGAAAACCGCTGGCGAACTGCTGCTCTGGTCTGGCTGGCGATATCGGCAGCCAATGAAGTGGTGGTTGGCAGCGGGGCGATCCAGAAGTTGCTGATCACGGAATATTCCGGCTACTTCGTGTTCGGTTTGTCGCTCTACAAGCTCCGGCAGCGGGCGTCGGCCGCCGATCTCCTCGTGCTCGGCGCGGCAGCCTGTTGGGCTGCGATCACCCCCTTCCTCACCGAGACGGACTTTGTGAGACTCTATGGGTTGAACCGACCAGTAATCGGTCTGGCCGTCATGGGACCGGCCGTCCTCCTTCTGGTGGCTGGCTGCGCGCTTGCGCCTTCCTTACCGATCCGCGCCTCGCTGGCCATGGGTCTGGGCGGGCTCACCTACCCACTCTACCTGCTCCACCAAAATATCGGCTATGCGATATTTGCCCGCTTCGGTACGGACCAGAACCGCTGGCTCCTCTTATCGGTTATTCTGGTCATCCTGCTGACTGCGTCATGGGCATTTGCCAGGTGGCTCGAGCCGGCAGCGCGGAGAGCACTCAGGAGAGCCGCAGGCATTCCGACCCGGCTATCTCCATCCGTTCTCCGACAGCGGCAGGCTGCGCAAACGGCCAGTATCGAGACCAATCTGCGTCGGCAGTGAAGGGGAGCGGTGATGGGCAGCCACGGGAGTCGATCCGCTGCACGGGTCGACATCTATCGGCCCATCTTGCCGGCTTGTGTCGGCCCAACCGATGCGAGCCACCTTTCGTTAGCATTCGTAGACCTATGATACGGCCACGGAAATCGGAAGGAGGATCAAATGAAGGTGGATCGTAGGACGCTCGTTCGGGGTGCGATTGCGACGGGCGTTGCCGCAACGTTCTCGATCCGCACGCGCGCGGCGAATGCCGCCGAATTCACCTATCGATTTGCCAACAACCAGGCGCTGAGTCATCCGACGAACGTTCGTGCCCGGGCCGCTGCAGCCAAGATCCTGGAGGAAAGCGGCGGGCGTCTGGCGATCAACATCTTCCCGTCCAGCCAACTCGGCGCAGATACGGAGATGCTCGAGCAGATGCGCGGCGGTCGCGTCGAAATGTTGGGTGTGTCGCCGATCATCCTTTCTTCCCTCGTGCCGAATGCCTCCCTCAACGGCGTTGGTTTCGCCTTCGCCAGCTATGATCAGGTGTGGCCAGCAATGGACGGGGAATTGGGGAAATACGTCCGGCGGGAGATTGAAAAGGAAGACCTGGTGGCGCTCGACAGAATTTGGGACAATGGTTTCCGGCAAATCGCGTCTTCTAAAGGCCCGATCGAAGCTCCGGAGGATCTTCGAGGCTTCAGGATCCGCGTGCCCGTGAGCCCCCTCTGGAGCTCCATGTTCACTGCCTTCGGTGCTTTGCCCACGCCGATGAATTTTGCCGAAACCTATACAGCCTTGCAGGAGGAGGTGGTGGACGGACAGGAAAATCCGCTGGCGATCCTGACGACGGCCAAGCTTTACGAAGTGCAGAAATATGTCTCCATGACCAACCATATGTGGGACGGGTTCTGGATTCTGTTCAACCGCCGTGCCTGGCGAGCGCTGCCGGAAGCGTTGCAGGAAGTCGTTTCCAGGCATTTCAATGCGGCCGCTGAATTGCAGCGACAGGACCTCATGGGACTGAACGCCACAGCCCAAGCATTGCTTGAACGCAAGGGCATGACGTTCAACACTCCGGATAGTGCTCTTTTCCAGGAGACGCTTCGCAAGGCGAACTTCTACAAGAACTGGAAAGGCAGATACGGTGAGGAAGCCTGGGCAATTCTGGAGCGAGCGGTCGGCCAGACGCTCGCGTAGCCTGACCGGCATTGCGGCCGCGGTGGCGGCCTCTCGTTCGTCGCCTCCCCACGTGCAGCAGCGCGGGTGCTTCCAGCAACCGAAGTGGAGCCGGCCATGAGGCGCGGGGCAGCCTTTAAAGCGCGGTGTCGGATCAATTATCCTCGCCATGTCGCGCGGGACCCACAACATCCGAAGAGCCGCACTGCTGGCGTGGTGCCTCGGCCGAGTCTGGCCGAGTGGCAAGGTGCTGCCCCGGCAGATGCTCCGCCGAGTTCTCGTTGACAAGTCTCGGCGGAGATCCGACAACACTAACCATTCAGCGACAGCCATGGGGGGACTTCTGTGTCTAGGCGCGCGTTTTTCTATTTCATCCTGCTTTCCGTCCTGCCTTTTGCTTCATTGGCCTTGGCGGCGGAACGGCGCGTCGAGACGCGGCCGGACATGGACTATCTGGGATTCGACCTCAGAACAGTGAAGGATGTCAGCCAGGCACAATGCGAAGCCGCCTGCATTGACGACAATGCCTGCAAGGCACTCACCTACAACGTCAAGGCCAGGTGGTGCTTCCTCAAGTCGGACTATGGACAGCTCAACCCGTTTGTCGGTGCGGTAGCCGGCAAAATTACCGAGGCCGCCGCCAAGGCGGACATCGGGGCGCCGCCGAAACTCATCTTTCTTTCCGCAGACCTCCAGCAGCAGGCGCGTGAGCAAAAGGATGGGCTGGAGCTCGGCGATAACCAGCAGGGCTACGGCGTCGACAACCTCAAGGCCATCGCCCAGAGGGAACTCCTTAACGGGAATGTCGAGACCGCAATCTACAATCTCAAGGGTGCGCTTTCATTGACCCCCAATGATGGCGCACTGTGGATCGAGCTTGCCCGCGCTGCCATGACGTCGAAGGATAACAGCAGCGCCGACGCGCAAGCCACTCTAGCCGCCATCAATGGCTACCAGCTTTCGCGAACCGCACGAAGCCGCGCGGAGGCGCTGGCTGTGTTGGGTTCAGCACTCTCCAAGCAGCAGAGTTACCGCTCCGCGCTGAATGCCTACAAGGCGAGCCTGGCACTGGTGGACGCGAGCACCGTGCAGGCTGCCTATAACGACCTTCGTGAGCGCCAGGGTTTCCGCGTGGTCGGCAATAGCGTGGACGCCGATATTGCCAACCCGCGTGCCTGCATCCAGTTTTCGGAACCGCTCGTCAAGGCTGGCGTGGACTATGCGCCGTTCGTCTTGCTCGACGGCCGGACTCCGAAAGCCATGGAGGCCAAAGACAATCAGGTCTGCGTGGAAGGCCTCTCCCATGGACAGCGATACAAGCTGTCCCTCCGAAGAGGACTGCCTTCTTCGGTCGACGAACCGCTGCCGGCTCAGGTCGATATCGACATATATGTCAGGGATCGCTCACCGATGGTCCGCTTTACGGGCGACAGCTTCGTCCTGCCGTCTACGGCCCGGCGGGGCATTCCCCTCGTGTCCGTCAACACGGAACGGGCGGACCTGCGACTTTACCGCATCGGGGACCGCAACATCGCCGCGCTGCTCGCCAATTCGCAGTTCCTGACGCAAATGGACGGCTACAACGCCAGCCAGATCGAACAGCAGAATGGCGAACTGGTCTGGCAGGGTACAATCGATACGGGACAGCAGCTGAACAAGGATGTGGTAACGAGTTTCCCGGTGGATGAAGCTCTGCCGGTCCGTAAACCCGGCATCTATGTCCTGACTGCGACCGCTTCCAATATCCTCTCGCAGGAGTGGGACAGCAGGGCGACGCAGTGGTTTGTCGTGTCCGACATCGGACTTTCCACTTATGCAGGCACCGATGGCCTGCATGTCTTCGCCCGATCACTGGGCTCCGCCAAACCGATCGTGGGCGCTGATCTCACGCTCGTGGCCAAAAACAACGAGATCCTCGGAACTGCCAGGACCGATGCCGCGGGACGAGCCGTCTTTACGGCCGGCTTGATGCGCGGTGCGGCCGGCGCGGTGCCGGCGGTGCTGACGGCTCAGAACAATGGTGAGGACTATGTTTTCCTCGACATGGGCCGGGCTGGCTTCGACCTTTCCGACCGTGGGGTGACGGGGCGTCCTGCCCCCGGTGCCATCGACATCCTTCCTTGGACCGAACGGGGAGTCTATCGTCCCGGCGAAACCGTTCACGCGACGGCGCTTGCCCGCACCGGTGATGCAGAGGCGATTGAGAACCTGCCGCTTACCTTTGTTTTCCTGCGCCCCGATGGCGTGGAGGACCGCCGACTGGTCAGTAATGGCTCCCTTGGAGGTTATTCTCTCGCCCTACCCCTTATCCAGACAGCCATGCGCGGCACCTGGACAATGCAGGTCTTCGCGGATCCCAAAAGCTCCCCGATCGGAGAGAAGACCTTTCTCGTCGATGACTTCGTGCCCGATCGCATCGAGTTCGACATCACAAGCGAGGCGAAGGAGATCGAGGTGCGTTTCCCGGCTCGCGTCGATATTGAAGGCCGGTTCCTGTATGGGGCGCCGGGGGCCGGGCTTCGGCTCGAGGGCGAAGTTGCCCTGAAGTCGAAACGCGAACATCTTGCCTATCCTGGCTATCAGTTCGGTCTCGCCGATGAAGAGGAGACCGAGACCGTGCGGCTTCCCCTCGACGGCATGGAAGCAACTGACGCAGAGGGGAGGGCAAGCTTCGAGGTAGATCTCCCAGAAGTGCCATCCACCACCCGGGTGATCACTGCCGATATCGTCGTGAGGATGCAGGAGGGAGGTGGACGTGCCGTAGAGCGCACCCTGAGCCTGCCCGTGAAAGCAGATGGAATACGGATCGGCATCAAGCCCGAGTT
>JAEYTV010000565.1 GCA_023433855.1 Pseudomonadota bacterium
GGCGACCCCGGAGGCAATTCGCGCAGATTGATATCGTCCGGAGTAACCTTCTTGCGTGGCACGGCTGCCTTCACTCCCTGCTCAAGTGATACGGCGTCCCGCGCCGCTCGCGCAGCCTGGCGGTTCTCCGCATTGGCCGTCTTCAGTTTTTCCTTCAGCCGCGCGATTTCCTGCTGGCGTCGCTGGAGCTGATCCTCTCGATCGGCGCCATCGGCAATGGCGCGTGCAAGTCTATCCTCAAGTCTTTGGACCCGGTGCTCCTCCTGCGTCAGCTTCACCTCCGCATCCTTGGCGCGTGCGGTCTGCCTGCGGACATCGTCGCGAAGCGTATCTCGTTCGTCGCGCAGCGAGGCGATCCGGAACTTGAGATTTTCGATCTCGGTATCTCGCGTGGAAAGATCGATGCGGACATTGTCGGCATTTGCGGTCAGCCGATCCAGTCTCTGCTGAAGATTTCCGATCTCCTGGTCCTTGGCTGCGGTCACGGCTTCCGCTTCCTCGAGCGCAGCCTTCAGCTGCTGGACGTGGCTCTCCTCCTGGCGCAGCCGCGAACGAGCCTCGGCGGCCTCGACGTCGAGGTTGTCTATCTCCATCCTGAGGTCGACGACCTCGCTGTCCAGGCGCTTTGTCTCCTCGACCAAAGCATCGTTCTTCAGTTGCAGGGCAACTGTCTTTTCGCGCTCCAGTGTGAGTTCCTGTTTGGTGCGGGCGTTCTCCGCAGCATAGACGGCGCGCGCCATGTCCCGCTGGGCGCGGACTTCCTGGGGGCTGATCGGCAGCGTCGCTTTCAGGCGATTTTCCGCGTACCGGACGATGCGGGCGTGAATGGCGGGCGCAATCAGCATCGTGACGAGCGTGGCACTCAGAAACCCCAAGCCGAACAACAGAACAAATTCGATCACGACGACGCCGTTTCCGGAACTGAATGGGATTGCGCAGGATGTTTAAGCACGAGGGCATGCTCGCCGCAAGCACCGCCGGGATCAATCTTCCCGGACAAATCCCTGCCGACGACCTGCAAGCACCGTACCCCCGCTGAACGGGGGGAGAATGCTCATCCTCAGAAGGGGTTCCATGTCGGCGAGCGGGTGAGCTTGAGATACCCCACATTGATACCGAGACGTGCGCCGATGCCGGTCCGGATCGGGACGAGAATGACGTTGTTGTTGCGCAGCACCGTCATGCCGACCCCGGCGACCACGAAGGCGGAGCCGGATACGCCTCCGAAACGTGCATAGAGGGCTTCAACGGACGGAAGGTCGTAGACGAGCATCATGGCCCGGGTGCCCTGGCCACCATAGTCGATGCCGAGCGAGGGGCCTTGCCAGAAGACGGGATGCTGTCCGGCATTCTTCGTATAGAGCTCGCCTTCACCGTAGGTCAGCCCCGCAATGAATGCACCGGAGCCTTCCTGACCAAGGATATAGCCGTTCGGCAGGCCGTAATTCTGGAAGGCGTTCTCCACGACCTTCGCAAGTCCGCCACTGGTGTTGCCGAAGAAGCCGTGGCCGGCATCGATGATTTCCTGCGCCGAGTACTGCGATGAACTCTGCTGTGCAGCTGCGGGCGCCGACGAACCGAGAGCCGCCACGACAATGACCAGTATCGACGCGGCGAAGCGGATGAAGGCGGAAGATGTGCGGATGCGCATTGGGAGATCCATTCTTGTGTCATCTAAGGCCGTGCCTCTGGCTTCCTGCATAAGGCGCGACTATTTTGCGGCTATCGCCTTAATAATCGGTTTACCAACTATGGTGTCTTTATGACCGAAGACTTGGCACCATCTTCGCGCAATTCACGCGTGGGAGTATGGCGCCAATCTGATCGTACAGCAGGAGAGCGAAATGCCGAAGAATCCAAATCTTACCCTCGCCGGGCCAGATCTTGCGGCACTCCTGTGCAGCCGTGTCTGCCACGACGTCATCTCTCCCGTCGGCGCAATCAACAACGGCCTTGAACTCCTGGACGAGGGAGCGGCCGATGCCGACGCCCTCGATCTTATCCGCACGTCGGCCCTGAACGCTTCGGTTCGCCTTAAGTTCGCCCGCCTCGCCTTCGGGGCCTCCGGCTCTGTCGGAGCGTCGATCGACACGGGCGAGGCGGAGAAGGCTGCGAAAGACTATGCTGCCGCTGAAAAGAAGACAGAGGTTACGTGGAGCGGTCCGCGGGCCATCATCCCGAAGAACCAGGTCAAGCTGTTGCTGAACCTGTTTCTGGTCGCCTATGCGGGTATTCCCCGCGGAGGTTCGGTGGACGTGACTCTGGAGAATCCTGAATACGACGCCCGGTTTACGATTACGGTGAAAGGGCGGATGATGCGCGTCCCACCCAAGTTTCTGGAGATCACCAGCGGCGCTCTGGAAGAACAGATCGACGCGCACTCAATCCAGCCCTACTACACCGTGCTTCTCGCCGAAGAGTGCGGAATGGACCTCAAACATGTGGTTTCGGAAGACAAGATCGTCTTCATCGCGGAAGCCGCTGCTGTGTGACAGGGTGCGATCCCTCCGCAGGTAACCTTTCCTTAGTGCGCTACCCCTAATGATAGTCTCCGGCAGCCGGCGAAACGGTGCCAAGGGAGAGGGTAGAATGCAGCGTTTGATGATTGCTGACGGCTCCGATATCGTCCGCACGGTCGGCAAGCGAATCCTGTCTGAACTCGGGTTTCTGGTCGCCGAAGCGGGCACGGCCCAGGAGGCGATCGCCCGCTGCCAGCCCGAGCTGCCGAACTTCCTTATCGTCGACGCCGGCCTCGATGGCGCTCTCGACCTCATCGCCACGATC
>JAEYTV010000566.1 GCA_023433855.1 Pseudomonadota bacterium
AGCGAGCACGGCTCGCTCGGGTCTTCGCAGCGAGTCCCGTCGGCCCTGCCGCCGCCTGCCATGGTAAAGCTGCTGGGGAGTTCAGAATCCGAAACCGTGGCGCTGCAGACACTGCGTGAGCGCATCAGCCGCGCCGCAACGGGCAGGCAGTTCGACGCGCAGGCGTGCATAGGCCAATTGCCGCCAGGGACGCGGAGACTTGCCGTATATCTCAATGCGGATGAGCGAAGGCAGGCGGTTGACGATCGTCCATTCGGGGCCGAGCGGGCTGTCCGGTCCGGCATAGCTGAACGAAAGCCTGAGATCGCCGCGGGCCAGCGGAAGGTCCTCGCCGCCGTCCCCCGTCGTGTAGTCGCGGCGTGCACGAATGAGGGCCCTGTCGACGCCGGCGTGCCCCATCGAATAGGTGATCTCATCGAAGCCCGCACGTCGCTCGTAGCCGAGCGCCGGGCGCACGAAAGTGACCTCGTCGGCATTGCCGGTAAAGCGAACCACAGCATTCCTCTCGGAACTGGAATAAGCGGGCTGAGCCGCTTCCAGATCCTCGACCATCCGATCGAGAATCACCGCCACCGTGTCCTCCTGCCCACCTTTGGCGATCATCGCCTGCCATTGGCGCAGCCACGTTCCGGTGTAGAGAGCCAGCCCGCCAAACAGCATCGTCGCAAGCACCAGCGAAGCCAATGCCTCGATCAGCGTGAAGCCGGCCCGAGCGCGGCTTTTCCGCGTCATTGCAGCTTGCCGAGGCGTACGGTCTGCATCACGTCGTCTTCCGATCCGTCAGTACGGCGAACGGTGACGGAGTAGAGCTGCCATCCGGCCTGCGCCAACGCAGCGCCGCGTTCGAAGCGGTACGGTTCCACGATAACCGTGAAATCTCCAATCGAGCTCCGGCCCGTTCGCAACGGGTTAAGGGTCATCACGGCCGCTATGGCAGCCTGCATGCCGACACGGCGCTCGGTCGAACGTTCCAGACCTGCAAACGCACCTGCGGTGCCCGTGATTATGCGCGCGATCGGAATGATCAGCAGCACGGCGACGGCAAGCGATGCCAGAACCTCGATCAGCGTGAAGCCACGTCTGCGCCGCGCCGTCATTTCTGGCTCATTTCCACGCGCCCGGTTAACCAGTCGACGCGCAATTCGGCCTCCCGGCCACTGGCAGACAGTGTCATGACGCCCCCGCAGGATCGGCCGTCGGCAAGGAAGCGCAAGGCTCTGGTTCCGCCTCGTATGGGACACTGGTCCGACGTCACCCAGTTCATGACTACTCCGTCCCTGATCGAGATCGGATTGGCGCCATCTACCTGGATGCGCCTGCTTCCTGGATCGACCGTCACGTCAACGATGCTGCCCGTAGTCAGCGCCTTCGCCCTGCCTCTGCGAAATTCCCCGCCCACAAGAACCGCTGCCGCAGAAAGCTCGGCAGCCCCAACACCGGAACGCGGGCGCGGCATCAGCACAAAGGCCGCGAGTGCGACGATCGCAAGCGCCGCGACCACATCAAGCAGGACGACACCGCGCTGCGCCCTTTTTCGCGTTGAGTTGCCCTTAGGGCTGGCCCGACACATTGGAGCCGCGCCCCCCCAATCCTTCCGTGGTGATGCTGAACGTCTTTCCGTTGCTCGCGTATTTGTATTCATTGCCCCACGGGTCGAGCGGAACGTTCTCGCCGCGAAGGTATGGGCCGTTCCAGACCTGGACAGTCGAAGGTTTGCGGACGAGAGCTGTCAGGCCCTCGGCCTGTACCGGATACCGGCCGACATCGATGTAGAAGATGTCGAGGGCGCTCGAGAAGGCCTCGATCTGGAGCTTTGCCGCGCGCTCGCGCGAGTCGGACAACTGCGCGAGAACACGGGGACCGACCAGCGCCGAGATCAGGCCGATAATCGCCAGCACGACCAGCATTTCGATCAGGGTAAAGCCCGCGCTGCGGCGCCGGGAACGCTTGCGCTGCTTGAGATCGGGATAAGATACGAAACCTACTCTCTGCAACCAAGCACCTACCGCACCATGTCGTTGAAGGACATAAGAGTGGACATGATAGACACGATCATACCACCGATCAAGATACTGACGGTCGCCACCGCTGCAGGGCCGACAAGCCCTACAATGCGGGCCAGCGAGCGCTCCAGCCGCACTTCGTAGAAGTCGGCGACACGATAGGCCAGGGTTGCGAGTTCGCCGCTTTGCTCGCCGAGTCTCAACATGCGCACCGCCAGCGGGGGAAGCTGAAGGATCTGGAGTGCGTGGCCAAGCCTGTTTCCCTGTCTCAGCGCGTCGGATGCCTGCTGCGAACGTAGCCGGGCGGCCTCGCCGTGATCGATGGTATCGCTGATGAGCTTGAAAGCCACAGGAACCGCCACGCCTGTTTCGACCATGATGCCCAGCAGGCGGGCGAAGCGCCCCGTACGATAGCTCCCTGGTATCTCCGACAGAAGCGGAAGCTTTTTGGCGAAACCCCACAGCCATGAAGAGAGAAGGCCGCGTCGCGCCGCCACTAGTCCCAGCAATACGCATAGCAAAGCCGCGAGCAAAAGGATCAGCCCGTTGGCGCGCAGGAAATTCGAAACCGCGAACATCACTATGATCAGCGTGTCCTTCTTGCCGCTCTGCATGATCATTGGTTCGAACTGAGGAGTGACCCCCACCAGGAAGAAGACCAGTACGCAGATCGTGCCGGCAAACAGGAATGCCGGATAACGCAGCGCCTGGCTGACCTTGGCCTGCAATGCCTCGAAATTCTGGCGCTCCTGCACGATGCGCGACAGGAGCGTGGGTAATTTTCCGGAGGTTTCCGCGACGCGAACCATAGCGACCTGGAATGCCGGAAACAGTGCAGGCCAAGCTTCCAGCGCACGGGAGAACGACTTCCCGGACGCCAGGTCGGTGCGAATGCCGGCAACCACGGGCTGAAGCCTGCCGCTGTCGAACTCCTTTTCCATGATCTCCAGCGCTTCGTCGATCCGCAGCCCTGCATTTAGCATGATCGACAGATCCGAGAGCAGCCGCGTGACCTGCCCCACCGGGATCCGGGTCGAGAACAAAGGTGCGCGTGAGGCAGATCGCTTTCTCTGTTCGATGCTGACCGGGATCAGCCCGCGCGCACCCAGCTGCCGCGCGGCATCGTCGGTATCGGACGCCTCGATCTGCCCGAGTTCGATGCGGCCCTCGCCGTTCAAAGCCTTGTATGCGAATGCAACGGAGCTCATGGATCAACCGCCAGAAAGCGTGGGTAGCGGCTCGTCCGGCGGAAACATCTGTTCACCGCTCGGTTCTTCGGAGAAACGTAGCGAGGCGCGCCCTCCCGCTCCATCGAGCTTGACTTCGAACTGGCCAACCGCCGTAAGCGTCCAGCCTTCGCGGCTTTCCCCCGTGCGCAGCGTGAATGCCGCCATCTCCGCCGGGGCGGTGAAGGTCGCGCTGTTGAGCTTCGACGATCGTACTATGCCAATCAATTGCCAATCCGGCGCCGCAGCAGGCGGCGGCTCGGGTTCGGGCTCGGGCTCGGGCAGCACGACCACGGGTTCTGGCTCGGCGGCGGCCCACGCGACGGGGGCACTCCGGTTAGGAGAGAACAGAGGCCGGTCCCGAAGCGCCACATAGTCGCTCAGCGGGCGCTCCCTGACCGATAGCCTTTCCGTCCCGAAGCACGGGCTCGAAGAGGTCGCGACGGCGGCAAACATTATTGTCACGCGCAGCATGGTCATCATGACCGGGGCTCCTTCTCCCGGAAGCCCGACAAGGTGATGTTCAGTGACAGCGGTCGATCCATGGAGGTCGAGACCTGATCTCCCCACGACGTGTCGATCTTTCGGTTGAGCCGAAGTCTGAAGCTATCGACCACCATGACGGGCGAACCTGCCTCGATGGCATACATGAGATCGGGCAGCGATTGCTCCATAACCTCGATATCGGCCGTCACACGAATACGTTCCAGAGATTCCAGCTCAGGATCGCTCATGTCGGCTTCCTGACCGTCTGTAGGAACATCGACGCGCCGGATAACCGCTCCCACGGTTTCCACGCGGTTGGAGAGCAGACGCTGGAACTCGGCCGAAACAAGCCCGCTGGTTTGCGCATCAAGAAGGATCTCGCCCTCGTCCACCTGTGTCTGGAGCGCGTCGTTGTGAGCCGGGGAAGGGGATGCCTTGCCTTCCAGCAAGACGGTACGTTCTTCATAGAGAGCCAGCATGCTCGCCTCCGCGCGCCAAAACAGCAGCGTATCGGCAACGACTACGAGAGCGCCGATGACCAGCAGGGCCATGACCACCAGCGATTGAAGGCGCGTGTCGCGCCACACGGGCGTCGTCCTCATCGCAGCGAATCTCCCGTGCGGACAAGCGGGCGGGTGTCGAGCTCAAACTCCGAGGTAATGCCATCCTCCCCACGCAGGGCCGGTCCGACCAGCTTGCTGTCTTCGAAGCGACCGGACGATTCCAGAGCAGTCAGCACTTCGGGCAGATCCATGGTCCGACCCGCGAGACGCATCCTGCCATCGGCGAAGGATACCTCGATCGCATAGGAATGCGACGGCAAAGCCAAAGCCAGGTCGTCCAATGCTCCCAGCGCGCTTATCGCGCGGTTCTTTATATCCAGCGCCATCTGCTCCGGCGCTGTATCCGCCTTCTGCGGTGTCGCGGCCCGCGCAACGGCCTGGCGAGCCCTTTCGGCCCGGATCTCTACGGCCGCTCGGCGCTCGGCGTAGCTGTTCTGGAGTATCGGCCGTACCGCCAGAGCCGTGACGGCAGCGACCAGGCTTACGCACAGGACTGCGGCAAGGACGAACTTTATACGGCCACGCGTGCCGGCGACCCGTTGCCGCTGTGTCGATACTTGCACGGCACCCCCTTCCGGAAGCGGCGCCGAGATGACAACCTGACGGGCCTCGGCCACATTCAGAGCGGCCAAGGCGGCAGCGACACGCGACCTGGGAACGATCGCGACGGCGACGCTGATCTGCCGCGCCTCGCGGCTGATCCCGAGCACCATGTGGCCGAAATAAATATCGGAAGCAGGCAATGGCGAAAGTGCCCCCAGTCGTGAGGCGACGATGCCTTCGAGATGGCTGGCAGCCTCTATCGGCAGCTCGATCC
>JAEYTV010000031.1 GCA_023433855.1 Pseudomonadota bacterium
TTCGGTCCGGATGCCGAGACGCTTCATACGGCCGTATCCGCCTACAAGGCCGAGCCGAGCGCGGCCAATATTGCCAGACTGCACGAGGCCGCGGAGCCGCGCCGGCAGGAGCTTTTTCGTCGCATCAACTTCGCCAAGCACGGTACCGCGATGCTGGTGGAAATGCGCCAGCACTTGATGGACATGCTCCCCCGACATCCGGGCCTTCAGCCCGTCGACGCGGATTTCTGCCACCTCTTCTCCTCATGGTTCAATCGGGGTTTCCTCATGCTGCGCTCGATCGACTGGACGACGCCCGCCAATATCCTGGAGACATTGATCCGTTACGAGGCCGTGCATGATATCGACGGCTGGGACGACCTGCGCAGCCGGCTCGCGCCGGAAGACCGCCGCTGCTTCGGCTTCTTCCACCCGCAACTGGAAGACGAGCCGCTGATCTTCGTCGAAGTCGCGCTCACCGACCATCTCGCGGCCTCCGTCGATGCCCTTCTCGCCCGCGACCGTCAGCCGCTCGACGTGCAGCAGGCGACGACGGCGGTGTTTTATTCGATCTCGAACTGCCAGCGAGGTCTCGCCGGCATTTCACTCGGCAATTTCCTGATCAAGCAGGTGGTGAACGATCTGAAGCGTGACCTGCCGAATCTCGAGAATTTCGTGACCCTCTCGCCCATTCCGGGTTTCGGCGCCTGGCTGCGCGGCGAGGGCAAAACGAATGACAGTGACGAAATAAGGGAAGAGAAACGAAGACTTGTCGCGTCGCTGGAGGGGGATTGGCTTTCCGGGGACGAGCGCGAGCTCGACCAGATCCAGCGCGCCATGTTGCCGCTCGGCGCCCATTACCTGCTGAACGTGCGCCGCAGCAACGGCCGTCCGGTCGATTCGGTCGCACGCTTCCATCTGGGCAACGGCGCGCAGATTGAACGGCTCAATTTCCTCGGCGATCGCTCGCCCAAGGGCCTGCGCCAGTCCTATGGATTGATGGTCAATTACCG
The DNA here is from genome assembly GCA_023433855.1 of Pseudomonadota bacterium. Lineage (GTDB taxonomy): Bacteria > Pseudomonadota > Alphaproteobacteria > Rhizobiales > Rhizobiaceae > Neorhizobium. The sequence goes on from JAEYTV010000031.1 coordinate 993, forward strand.
CTACCGGCTTGGAGAGATAGAAAAAAATCACGAGGCTTATGCCGAAAACGGTCATGTCGCGGCCATGCCAGCGCTGCGCAAGCTAGCTCAACCGGTTTCCCAGGAGGTATTCTGATGGCGGGCAATCTCTACGACGCGCTGCTCGGCGGGCTCGAACAGGAGGACCGGTTGCTCCTGATAGACGACGCGGCCGGCGTCATGAGCTACGGGGCCTTTGCTGAAAAGGCTTCGCGCCTCGCGGGCGCGCTTCTGGAGGCCGGTCTGCAGCCGGGTGACCGCGTCGCGGTGCAGGCGGAAAAATCCGTCGCGGCGCTGGCGCTTTATCTCGCAACCGTGAGGGCCGGCGGCATCTACCTGCCGCTCAACATCGCCTACACGCCGGCAGAGATCGAATACTTCCTGACCGATGCCGAGCCTTCGATCTTCGTCTGCGACCCTTCGAAACTGCAGGCTTTGCATCCGTTCGCAATTGCGGCCGGTGCCAAGGTCCTGACCCTCGATTCGGCGGGTCGGGGGACGCTGGCTGACGCGGCTGCAGCAGTGGAGCCAATCGCCAAGACATCAGCGAGGGCTGGCAATGATATTGCCGCGATCCTCTACACGTCCGGCACCACCGGGCGCTCCAAGGGCGCGATGCTGTCGCACGACAACCTTTTGTCGAACGCGGCCGCGCTGGTCGAAAGCTGGCGCTTCACCGACAGGGACGTGCTGATTCACGCGCTGCCGATCTTTCATACGCACGGGCTTTTCGTCGCCACCAACGTGGTGCTCGCCTCGCGCGCCGCGATGATCTTCCAGGCGAAGTTCGATGCGGACAAGATCATGGAGGCAATGCCGAAGGCCACCACGCTGATGGGCGTGCCGACCTTCTATACCCGGCTGCTGCAGCATCCGGGCCTTGGCAAGGAGAGTACGGCGCATATGCGCCTCTTCGTGTCGGGCTCGGCGCCGCTGCTTGCGGAGACGCACAACGAATGGCAGGCGAGGACCGGCCACGCCATCCTCGAGCGTTATGGCATGACCGAGACGAACATGAACACCTCCAACCCGTATGACAAACGGCGCGTCGCTGGCACGGTGGGCTTCCCGTTGCCGGGCGTCGAGGTTCGCGTCACCGACCCGGAAAGCGGCAAGCTGCTGGCGGCCGGAGAGATCGGCATGATCGAAGTGCGGGGGCCGAACGTCTTCAAGGGTTATTGGCGGATGCCGGAGAAAACCGCCGCGGAATTCCGCAGCGACGGCTTCTTCATCACCGGAGACCTCGGGAGGATCGATGCCGACGGATATGTGCATATCGTCGGCCGCGGAAAGGATCTCATCATTACCGGTGGCTACAATGTATACCCGAAAGAAGTGGAAATGGAGATCGACGCGATCCCGGGCGTCTACGAAAGCGCAGTGTTCGGCGTCAAGCACCCGGATTTCGGCGAGGGCATCGTCGCGGCAATCGTGGAGAAACAGGCCGCTGCCCTCACCGAACAGGGCATTATCAAGGCGCTCGAGGCACGTTTGGCGGGTTATAAACGTCCGAAGAAGGTCGCTTTTCTGTCCGAACTGCCGCGCAACACCATGGGCAAGGTACAGAAGAATGTCCTGCGTGACCAGTTTGCTGGGATATTCGAGCCCGCCGCGGCAGCCGACCAGCCTTCGGGATTTTAGGGCTTGACCTGTACTGTATACCTGTAGAGTATGATTGCATACGAGGCAGAACATTTCGGGAGGAGATGGAATGCTGCAGCAGGGTAAGCCGGAGAGCGCCGAGCCGCTCGTCACCGTTCACAACCCGATGGGCTACCCGCCGAAGGTCAGCCGCAAGCAGCCGGCGGCGCGACCGGCCAGCCTCGATGGCAAGATCGTGTATCTGGTCGACAGCCGCTTTGACGATTCCGTCGAACTTCTGAAGGAAGTGAAAGCCTGGTTCGAGCGCAACATGCCTTCGGTGGAGGTGCGTATCCGCCAGATGGCGAACACCTATTCCAAGGACGATCCGCGGCTCTGGGAGGAGATCAAAGCCGACGGTCACGCCGCCATCATCGGCGTCGGTCATTGTTCCACCTGCGCGCCGGCCGTCACAACCCATGCGATTACGCTGGAAACGAAATACGGCGTGCCCACTGCCGCCATTCATACGGAAAAATTCGACAAGGTTGTTCGGTCGGTCGCCAAGATGGGCGGTCTCGTCCAGCAGCCGCTGGTCTTCGTGCCCCAGCCGGTCATGGGCAAGACGGCTGAAGAACTGCGCGCCTATGTCGAGGGCGTTGATCCCGTTAATGGCCTGCCGGTCATGCAGGAGATCATCTCGGCGCTGACGGTCGGCCTCGGCGCCGGCGAGGATGCACAGTTCGAACGCAGCACACCGCGCCATGTGGAGCCCGATACCGAGGACAATCTCCACGCCACCTTCCTGCGCAATCACTGGACCGACAAGCTGCCGATCATCCTGCCGACGGATGCCCGCGTGGCCGACATGCTGGCCGGCACATCCCGCAAGGCGGACGAGATCGTAGGCCATATGCAGCCGACGACCAATCGCGGGCTTTGGGAATATACGGTCGAGAAGGTGGCGGTGAATGCCGTCATGGCGGGCGCCTCGCCAGAGTATTTTCCGGTCATCCTGGCGCTTGCCGCAGCGCAGGTCAGTGCACGCGGTTCGACCTCGAGTTCCGCAGCTGCGATGGCCGTCGTCAATGGTCCAATCCGCGGCGAGATCGGCATGAACTGCGGCGTCGGTGCGCTGGGTCCTTATAGCCATGCCAATGCAACGATCGGCCGCGCGTTCGGGCTTCTGTCCCAGAACCTGCAGGGAGGCTCGGTGCCGGGCGAAACCTTCATGGGCTCGCTCGGCAACAACTACACCTACAACAATCTCACTTTCGCGGAGAACGAGGAACGCAGCCCGTGGGAGCCTCTGCATGTGCAGAAGGGTTTCGACCCCAAGACGAGCACCGTCAGCCTCTTCCACGGCTGCCGCTCGACGACCTTCAGCCTCGGCCTGCGCAAGGAATACTGGCGCGAGCACGTGCGCGACATGCTGCTCGGCACCGATGCGATCACCGCGCCTACCCTGGTGCTGGACCCGATCTGCGCCCGCCAGTTCATCGATCGCGGTGGTTTCGTGAATAAGCAGGACCTGCTCGACTTCATATACGAGACCGCACAGATGCCAGCCGGCCGTTACTGGGACCTGCAGCTCGTGCAGAACTACATCTATCCGCGCGCCACATTCGGCGAGGAACCGATGGCCGGGAAACTGAAGGCGGACAAGGACGAGCTCATCCATATCTTCCGTCCGCAGGACATCAATGTCGTTGTGGTCGGCGGAGAGTCCAACGGCTACTGGCAGATCTATGGGGCGCATTACCGCACCACCATATCGATCGATGACTGGCGCTGAGACGATGGCCGCTTCCGGGGCAAACGATTACGACATCGCCGTTATCGGGGCAGGGGTTGCCGGGCTGAACGCCGCGATCGCCGCCGCGCGCCGTGGAGCCCGCACGATCGTCATCGACAGTCTTGGCGCCGGCGGGCAGGTGATCAATGTCGACCGGATCGACAATTTCCCCGGTCCCGCCGAAGGCATGTCCGGCTTCGAGCTCGGCCCCATGTTGCAGATGCAGGCGGACGAGGCAGGCGTCGAATTCGCTCTTGATACGATCGAGAAGGTTTCGGGCGCCGACGATGGTTTTTGCGTTGCTGGCAGCGATCTCGAACTTACGGCGGGAGCCGTCATCATCGCCGCCGGATCGGCCAAGCGCACGCTTGGCATTCCGGGCGAAGAGGAATTCGAAGGCAAGGGCGTCTCCCACTGCGCTTCCCGCGACGGTCCGCTGATGCGAGGAAGAGAAGTCTGCATCGTCGGGGGCGGGGATACGGCGCTGGACGAGGCGCTGGCGCTCGTGCCCCATGCCGCCAAGATCACGATCATCCATCACGGACCTAGGCTGACGGCGAGCGCCGCCCTGCAGGCAAAGGTGAGGGACGCATCGAGCATCGAGGTCAGGCTGCGGACGGTCGCGACCGCGATCCTTGGGATCGATGGCGTCAGCGCCGTCACCGTCCGCGACCTGTCGAGCGAGGCGGAAATCGACATTCCCTGTCACGGGGTCTTCGTTTATGTCGGGCTTGAACCCAATACGGCCTTCCTCGGCGACATGGTCCTGCTCGCGCCGGATGGCCGGATCGTGGTTGATCTCGACATGCATACTTCGGTCCCGGGTATTTTCGCAGCCGGCGATATCCGCGCCCGTTCGGTCGCGCATCTTGCTGCGTCTGCAGGTGACGGGGTGACCGCCGCGATTTCCGCGGTCCGCTATCTTGCGGAACGGCAGGGAGACATCCAACAATCGCAGCCGCACTTTGCGGCCGCATCGGCGGGGTAGGCGGCGCATGAACGTTCAGATCAAGAGCAAACAGAGAAAGCTGAGCGTTCGCGATGCCATCGAGCAGGATATCGTGACAGGGCTCTACGCCCCGGGCGACCGGCTTGACGAGGCAGGGCTGGCGGCCCGTCACCAGGTTTCCCGCACTCCCGTCCGTGAAGCATTGATCCAACTGAGCACGATGGGTCTCGTCAGGATGGTGCCAAATCGCGGCGCCTTTGTCGCGCAACTGACCATCACCGAACTGATCGAGATGTTCGAGGTGATGGGCGAGCTGGAGGCCATGTGCGCGCGACTTGCCGCCCGGCGGATTCGTCCGGAGCAACTGAAATTGCTCGAGGAGGCACAGCAGGCTTGCGCTTCGGCCCAGCAGGCGGGGAGTTCCGACGACTACTACTACGCCAACGCGGAGTTCCACCGGCTTATCTACGAGGCGAGCGGCAACGGTTTCCTGGCGGAGAATGCCCACTCGCTGCAGCGGCGGTTGAAACCCTATCGGCGGCTGCAGTTGCGTGTACCTGGACGCGTCGATAGTTCGCTGTCCGAGCACGAGGAGGTGCTCGCGGCGATCCGGGCCCGCGATGATGGCCGTGCGCGCGATGCCATGCGCAACCACGTGGTTATCCAAGGGGAGTATTTCAGTGATTTCCTGGCGCTGATGCGGCCGCTGGAGCGGCAGTTGATCCCGGGGGAATGAGGAGAACAAGCGCAGGCTGTCGCGCGTGGGACGGGCCGGTGCCGGGCCTCCGTCCCTAGCTTGCGCGACCGGATTCGGGAAATTGGGAGGAGAGATCATGAAACACGCGTTCAAGTCTGCTGCTGCGCTTCTTTCTGCAGCAATTCTGGCCGTCGGGTCCGCAGGTGCCGCCGAGATGACGGAAAGCGAGAAGCAGCTCTACGAGGCGGCGAAACAAGAGGGGTCGGTAACGTGGTACGTTTCCCAGACCACCACCGAGTTCGCCGACGGGATGTGTAGCCTGTTCAAGCAGCGGTACGCGGGCGTCGAGTGCAATGTCGTGCGCGCCTCCGGACAGGTCATCTTTCAGCGTCTGATGCAGGAATTGCAGGCCGGCGCCGTACAGGGCGACCTGATGTCCACAAACGACGACGGGCAGATGCTGCAGCTCAAGGAGATGGGGGCTCTGGCACAATATGCTCCGGAGAACCTGAAGGACATGGTTCCGGTTCTGCGCGACATGGCGGACAAGGAGAACTACTGGATCACTTCCGGGGTCTCGCCCCTGGTGATCGCCTACAACACGACCCTGGTGCCGGAAGCTGAGGCACCGAAAAACTGGACTGACTTGGCCGACCCGAAGTGGAAAGGGCAGGTCGCGATCGGTCACCCGGGTTTTTCGGGCAGCGTCGGCCTCTGGACAATCCTGATGAACGACCTCTACGGCTGGGATTTCTTCACCAGGCTGGAAGAGAACCAGCCGCAGATCGGCCGTTCGGTCGCCGATGGCCACAATCTCGTCGTGTCCGGCGAACGCAAGGTTGCTTTGGCGCCCTTGACCCTCATCATGTCCGACGCGATGCGCAAGAAGGCCCCAGTGGCGGCTGTTTATCCGGCTGACGGAGCGCTGCTGCCTCCCTCGGCGACCGGAATCCTGAAGGACGCCCCCCATCCCAATGCAGCTCGATTGTTCGAGAACTTCATGCTTGGGCCGGAGATCGCCGAATATTTCGCCAAGGACTTCCGATATCCACTGCGCTTGGGCGTGCCGGCGTCCGAAGCCCTGCGCCCTCTGGAAAGCTATCCGGTGAAGTCGATCGAGACGACAGAGGGCATCCAGAAGCTGCAGGATGTCCAGGCAAAATTCCGCGACACGTTCGGCATCTGATCGCGGGCGGAAACGTGCCCTCGCTTGCTCGCGCCAGCCGGCCGCGGGCAAGTGCAGTCGGAGTGAAAGGGTGAGTGCACAATGACAACAGCATCCGACATGACGGCGATGGACTGGTCGCATGAGGAGCAGAAGACCGCCCGGGTCGCCTGGCGCCACCGGTTGCAGCCGGCCAATCTGCTGTGGGTCGTATTGGCGGCGATCCTCGTTGTTCTGATCGTCGCGCCTATGTGGACGCTGTTCTCATCGAGCGTCACCGATCCCAAGACCGGGGGCTGGACATTGAACAACTATGTCGAGGCCTACGGCAACCCCCGCCATGTCACCGCACTGACCAACACCTTGAAGATGGGCGCCTGCGTCGTTGTCCTCAAACTCCTGTTCGGTGTGCCGCTCGCATGGGCCTGCACCCGCACCGACATGCCCGGGCGGCAGTTTGTCCGCTACAGCGTTTTCGGCGCGTTCATCATGCCTCCGTATCTCGCTGGGGTCGGCTGGATCCTGCTGGCGGGACCCAACACCGGCTGGATCAACAAGGCATGGTATGCGCTGACCGGGGCCAGCGAGCCACTGGTCAACGTATTCTCGTTCGGGGGCCTCGTCCTGGTCACTGCAATCGGCGGCTTCTTCCTTGTCTTCGTGCTCGTCAGCTCGGCGTTCGAGATGATCTCTTCGGAGATGGAAGACGCCGCCAACATCCTGGGAGCGGGTCCATTCACCACGGCGATCAAGGTCACCCTGCCGCTGGTGATGCCGGCGATCATCGGCAGTGCGCTCCTTTCCTTCCTCGGCGCCATAGCGCTTTACGGTGTGCCGGCCCTCATCTCCATCCCGGCGCGATATCCGGTGGTGGTCATCCAGCTCAGTGAGTTCTTTTCGTTCCCGCTGAGACTCGAGGTCGCCGCTGCCTACGCGATCCCGCTGCTTCTGATCACGGCCTCCATGCTGGCTCTGCAGAAACTGATCCTGCGCCGCAAGGGCTATGTGTCGGTCAGCGGCAAGGGCGGAGAACGGCGCATCGTCAAGCTGGGAAGATGGCGGTGGGTGATGTTCGGCTATTGTTTCGTCGTGGTGCTGCTCTCGGTGCTGATGCCGCTGATCGTCCTCCTCATGGCTGCCTTTTCCCAGTCGTGGACGGCCGGGTTTTCGCTGTCCAATATGACACTGTCGAACTTCCAATACGTGATCTTCGAGCACTCCAGCTCGCAACGCGCGCTGGCCGGAAGCGTCGGCCTCGGGATTGTGGCCGCGACGGTCGCTATCACCCTGGCGCTGTTCATCGCCTACATCGTGCAGCGCAAGTTGCTGCCGTTCTCCGGCCTGCTCGCCTTCCTTGCGGTCTCGCCCTACGTGGTCCCCGGCATCGTTCTGGCGATCGGGTTCTACGCCGCTTACGCCCTGCCGCCGATCGCGCTTTACGGCACGTATACGATCATGGCGCTGGCCTTCATCACCCGTTTCCTGCCGATTGCCTTCACAACAAGCTTGGCCGGGGTTCGAAGCATTCATCCGGAGATGGAAGAGGCGGTGCGAATTCTCGGGGGCGGACGCACCACTGCCATCCGACGCGTGGTGGGGCCTCTGCTCAAACGCACGCTGGCAGGCGGGTGGCTTTTGATCTTCGTACCAGCCGCGCAGGAGCTTTCCACGGCGATCTTCCTGGTCGGCCCGACGACCCGGGTTGTCTCGGTCGTGCTTCTCGATCTCAGCGAGGAGGGTGAGATGGAGAAACTCGCTGCATTGGGATCGGTGCTGCTGATCATCATCGTAGCGGTCGTTGCACTCGGCGTCCGGTATCTCGGCCGAGATTTCATGCTGAGGAGGAATTGATGGACGGATTGGTCATCAAAAAGCTGGGCAGACGCTTTGGCGCCGTGGATGCGGTCGCCGATCTCGACCTTCATATCAAGCCGGGGGAATTCGTTTCGCTTCTCGGGCCGTCCGGCTGTGGCAAGACCACGACGCTCAGGATGATCGCGGGCTTCATCGATCCGACCTTCGGCTCCATCGAACTGGACGGGAAGGTGCTTTCCGCTCCGTCGGGCTCGGTACCGCCAGAAAAGCGCGGCATGTCGATGATATTTCAAAGCTATGCGATCTGGCCGAACATGACCGTGGCGGAGAACGTCGCGTTCGGCCTTAACCTGCGCAAGCTGCCCTCCAACGAGATAAGGAATCGGGTCGGCGCCGTACTCGAGACCGTGCAGATGAGTCACCTCGCAGACCGATATCCCGCGGAGCTTTCCGGTGGGCAGCAGCAGCGGGTGGCGCTTGCCCGCGCAGTCGTCATCCGTCCCGCCGTGCTTCTGCTGGACGAACCGCTGTCCAACCTCGATGCAAATCTGCGCGAGGAGATGCGGTTCGAGATCAAGCGAATGCACGACGAATTCAAGATCACCTCGGTTTACGTCACCCATGACCAAGGCGAAGCGATGGTGACCTCAGATCGGATCGCCGTCATGAACAATGGGCGGCTCGAACAGATCGACTCGCCCTATACGCTCTACGGACGGCCCAAGACGCGGTTTGTCGCGAGCTTTATCGGGAGAACCAACTTTCTGTCGGGCAATTGCGGGAACCGGATGATCGACTTCGCCGGCTTCAGCGTGCCGCTCGGCCTGCTCGGGGACGAGGTTGCGGGCGGTGGGCCAATCACGGTGTCGATCCGCCCGCAGGCGATGAAACTCTCCAGGACCGAAATCAGCAGGGACAAGGCGATCAACCTTGAGGGATCGGTTACCCAATCCTCTTTCCTTGGGGAGACTTGGGATTATGTCTTCCAGTCCCGCGACGGTGGGCTGCAGTTCCGCGTGGCGGCCCCTCCGGCAGACGTCTTTCCAGTCGGTGCTCCAGCATGGTTGCAGATCGATCCGGCTCAGATCGTCCCGATCGCCGACTGAAGAGGCCGGAAGGCAGTACGGCGCAAGCGTCGGTCCGTGATGGACGCAGAAAAGTTCAAGGGCCGGCAAGCGAGCCGACCCTCAAACCATCAGGCATGGTTCCTACATCCCTCAGGTGGCAACGGAGGGATATTCAAGCTCCCGCCAGTGCTGGAGCTTGGCGGCAAACTCCCGCTGAAACGCCAGGGGACCGGACTTGGCCATGTAGGGCGCGTCATAGATTCCGATAAAGAGCGTCAGGTTGAGGAAGAAATGCGCGCCCATCTCGAAGAGGGCGACGAAGTCGTGATTGATCAGAGCCTCCCGTTCCTTGTCGGTCAGCGCGTGAACGGTAGAAGCCTCCACCTCGTTGCCGAGCAGCTTCGGCCCGATCGACTGTTCCCACGTCATGACCAGGCTGCGGGGGTCCTCGATATACCGCTTGAGCAATTCCGGGTCCCGGTCGACGGTGAAAAGGAATTTGTTGACGTAGTACTTGCTCATGCCGCCTGCTCCTTTGGATACCAGGTGAAATAGGCTTCCATCGTGTGGAAGAGGTCGAGATTGTCGACGTAATCGGCGTCTTCCGGCCCGGCTATGCCCAGCATCAGGATGAAGTTGAGGAAACCATGCGTGGCGTTTCCGCTCTTCTCCATGCTCTGATGGGTCACGTTGGCAAGAATGGCGTCGATGTCACCGGCCCGCAGCCACTCGATCGCCTGCCGGTCGAACACGGGATCCGGGCCGGTTTCCATGAACTGTCGCGGTCCGCCAAGTTCGAGCGACAGATGGCCCGTGCCAATCGCTGCCACGCGCTTGTCTGAAGGATAGTCATCGATCGCCTTGCGGATCGCCCGGCCGAGATCATAAAACCGCCTGGGTGAGTGGAGCGGTGGCGCGAAGATATTGGTGTAGATCGGCACCACCGGCAGGTCGTTCTGTGGTCTCACGGTGATGATCGGGCAGATGATCGAGTGGTCGATCTTCAACTCGTTGGAAAAGGCGAAATCGAAGTTCTGGTCCATCAGCGACTGATGCATGAAGCGTGACATCTCCTCGTCGCCCTCCAGCACGTATTTCGGAATCCCGAACTCGCGTTCCTCATTGTAGAACGTCGCGTCGTACCGGGGTGCCTTTCCGATCAGGAACTGCGGGCAATTGTCCAGGAAGATCTGATGGAAGTGATCGGAGCCGACCATGACCAGGATGTCGGGCTCGGTGCGGGCAAGCGTTTCCCGGTAAGCTTCGATCTTGCGCTTCCATTCAGGCGCCTGCGGCATCTGCTGCTCGGGCGGTGCTGTCGTTGCCTTCAAGTAGAATGGGTGGTGTGTCGATGCGAGTGTTGCAACGAGTTTTGCCAATGTCCTGCTCCCTACAAGTAATACGCTTTGTGTTTCATGACGACCCGAGCAGCCGCAGTTGCTCTGTCCCGTTCAGTCCGCGAAGAGATCCCGCTCAAGCCCCGCCGCTTCAAAAAGGCGCTCCCGGCTTCCCACAAGTTCGGCGCGGAGGCGGTCGAGGTCGAAGCCAATCAGTTGACCGGCCCATTTTCTGATCTTGCCAGCGACGAGGACTGCCTCGACATTTGAACGCTCCATCAGCGTCACCACCGCGCCCGCCGCCTTGTTCAGCGGCGCCACGTTGATCGCTTCGGCATCCAGGAGGATGATGTCGGCTTCCTTGCCGGGGCTCAGCGAGCCGATCTTGTGTTCCAGCTTGAGCCCTCGAGCGCCGCCCATCGTCGCGGCATAGAGCGCGTCGCGGGATGTCATGAGGCGTGGATAATCCTGTCCGGCAAGTGCACGTGCGTTTGCCTCCATGCGCTGGAGCGTAACAAAGCTGCGCATCTGGGTGAAGAAGTCCGCCGTCATCGTGCACTCCACGTCGCTGGAGAGCGAGATACCCAAGCCAAGGTCGATCGCTGTCTGCAACGGCGGCGTGCCGTGCCGCATCTGCATCTCGATAGGGACGGATAGGGAGACATGGGCTCCGGCATCGGCGGCGTATCTCCAGCCCGCCGCAGACATTCCAGTCATATGGATGAAGATGTTGTCTGGCCCGAACAGCCCCTTTGCCCCGATCTCGTCGAAGGTCGGTTGCATGCCGAAGGTCCCGACCACATGCAGGGCGATCGGCAGGCCAAGCTCGCGGCCGATTCGCCATGCTTCTTGGTAGCCAGGGATATAGATTTCGCCGCCCATGGCCATGGTGAGCAGTTGATCATCCGATGCGAAATACTGCTGCTTGATGCGCGTCGCATCGCCGGGATAAGCGGAACGGTCACCCCAGCCTTCGAAGTAACCCAGCACGGAGCGGCGTCCTGCATCACGCAGCCCCTCGATGGCGGCGTCGGAATGTTCAGGCGAATGGTGGATCTGGCTGACGTCCATGACCGTGGTCACTCCGGCATCGAGCTGGGAGAGCGACCCGAAGAGCTCGTTGATGTAGACGTCTTCCGGCCGGTAGATCGGCGACAGCTGCTGCAGTACGGTCTCATAGTAGTTTTGCGTGTTTTCGGGCCGACCATCGTTGATGAGGATGGAGTCGGCAAGTTGCCCGCGCAGAGCCGTTTCGAACTGGTGGTGATGGGTGTCGACGAAGCCGGGCATGACGATCCTGCCACTGGCATCGATGATGATGGCGTCGTCGCCGGGCAAATCGGTACCGATCTCCGCGATCTTCGATCCCACCAGAAGAACGTCGGCCTTGGCTAAATTGCCGACCTCATCGTCCATGGAGAGGACCACGCCGCCCTTGATCAGCGCTTTCCGACCGGGGTCTCCGACCCCTTTCGGCAGGCTTCGAAGGGCATTTGCCTGACCGATCACGCTCCGTGACGGCGGGCGACGTTCCGCATCGGCTGCCAGCGTGGCGGCAACGGCGTCGAAGCGGGTCGGGCAGTTCGATCCGGCGCTTGCCGTATTGCAAAGTCTGCACATGGCCTGTCCTCCCTTAGCCGTGCGGCGGTCCTAACCGTCTTCAGGTCCCGATGATTGCGTGCAAGACGGGGTACCGATTGATCGCATGGGCGATGTGCGAGGCAGCCTGCCTGAGTGCCGGCAACCGGTCCGTCACAAGCGTCTCCGGTGTCACGATCCCTGTGTAGCCGGAGGTATTGAGTGCGGCGATCGTGCGCCCCTGCATGTCGCGGATGGGGACAGCCAGAGCGGTGATGCCGTAATCGAGTTGGTCAACTGTCGTGGAGTACCCGCTCTCTCTCACGGCCAGGATCTCCTTGTGCAGGGTGTCACGATCCG
>JAEYTV010000032.1 GCA_023433855.1 Pseudomonadota bacterium
GCCGAACTTCATGACGATGCGAGCCATACGACTAAACCATTCTAGCGCCGGCGCTCTAAGCATTGAGCGCCAGCTTCCGGATACCACAAAATCCCGCTTCCGGCGGGATCATCAAGTTGCGGGTCTCTTAGCGAAAAGGGGGAAAGGGCGCAATGGGCAGGAACCCATGGAAAAGGCCTTACTCAACACAGGACAAGACCGCGCGGAACTGACCGCGCGGCCCGCAGCTTGCCTAGGGGCGAAGCAAGCATCCTACGCCACCACGCTCGCACTGGCTGTCCGGCGAGGGGCGTCTTCTGTCACCGTCGTTGCTGCGGGGTGACTCGCGCTCGCTGCGATCTCGCTCCCGCACCCGTTCAGCTCTCTCACGGTTCAGGTTAGCGTCACGTTCGGCGCGGTCACGGTCTCTGTCCCGGCCACGCTCGGCGTCTTGGCGATCTCTGTCACGATCGCGGTTACGCCACTCGTCGCGCGCCTGATCACGATCCCTGTCGCGGTCCCAACGCGGGGGACCGGCATCGCTCCTGTCGCGGTCCCAGCGCGGAGGGTTTCGATCCCAACGGTCGCGGTTGCCATCCCAACGGTCGCGATCCCGATCCCAGCGCGGCGGAGGTGGTGGGGGAGGATTATTTCGCGGATTCCAGGTAAAGCGGCGCCAGCGATCGCGCTCCCGGTAGAAGTCCCGGTCACGGTAGTGGCGACCCCAGTAGGTGTCGACATCGAAGGTAACCAGAGGAATGCCGAGGCTGCGGTAGTAGGTAGGACCGACGTAAACGCGGTTGGACCGATAGGTCGCCTGGACGTAGTTGCCGGATACCCAGCCACGGCCGCCGAAAAACGAGACATCGCACCAGTTGACGCTGCTGAGGCAGCCATTGATGGTGATCGACGTGCCGTCCGGAATCACGGTGACTGCGGGATAGGATGTGCTTGGTCCGGATCGCATATTGACATTCGCTGTCGCGAAACCACGGACGGCCGCTTCCGCCAGCGTTGGCGCTGCAATCAAGGCGCAGAGGGCCGCAAAAGACATAAGGACTTTATTCAAGGGGCTTCCTCCTGAGAAACCGTTACAGCCCGAACAGAGGTGCGGGACGCCTTCCCGCACATCAATGTTCAACGCCTCTTCATTGTTCCATTCTTGCTCTGAATGGCACATGAATGGCCTTGACGATATTACTTCCTGGTGGCGGGGCCGGTAGACCGCCTCTCAGCGATCTGAGAGGGGAGTTCCACACGTCAGGTTCGTGTCGCGATCCCTGCCATTCAATCGCGAAGACGATCGAGGGACCACGACAACCGCAGACGCCCAGGTGTTTCCTCGTGGCCCACGGCTGGATGCGGCAGCAGGACCAACGCGCCCGGCGCTTCTGCCGCGCGATAGCCGTTCGGGGACATATCCCGCCCGATGTTCAACCTTGCTGTCGGTCAGCGTCAAGGATGTCTCTTCGAAGCCCAGTAGCTCCTTCAATCGCGCCGCCATGATCCTCACTGTTCTGCTTCGGGCTCCAAGACAATCCTCATGCGCCTATAAAGACGATGCCATAAAGAACCTGCTCCGGATCACCGTCCTCGTGCCCGCCGCGCCGCGCACCTTCCCCCGGCGCCGTCGAGACGATCCGGATTGGAGCGCGGGCAGCAGAGCCGAGAAGGAACAGAACGGCACTTGACTTCCGATTCCCGGCATCCGACTTCAAGGATTGAAACGAAGAGGTGTACACGATGAGCGATGCCGCCAGAACGACCGTTGATCAGCAGCAGGTGGAATGGTTCACCAGAATGGCTGCCGAATGGTGGGATCCAACCGGAAAGTTCAAGCCGCTTCATAAGTTCAACCCCGTGCGCCTCGCCTATATCCGGGACCGGATCTGCGAGAGCCTTGGTCGTGATCCCAAGGCCCACCTGCCTCTTGCTGGCTTGCGTGTCCTCGATATCGGCTGTGGCGGAGGCCTCCTGTCAGAACCGCTCGCCCGGATGGGTGCGACGGTCGTGGGCGCCGATCCCTCCGAAAAGAACATCGGCATCGCGTCTACCCACGCAGCCGAATCCGGCCTGTCGATCGATTACCGCGCCGTGACCGCCGAACATCTCGCACAAGAAGGCGAGAGCTTTGACGTTGTACTGAACATGGAAGTAGTCGAGCACGTAGCCGACGTAGAACTCTTCATGTCGACCTGCGCCAGTATGGTGCGGCCGGGGGGCCTCATGTTCGTCGCCACCATCAATCGTACCCTCAAGGCAGGAGCATTGGCGATTTTCGCGGCGGAGAACATCCTGCGCTGGCTGCCCCGGGGTACCCATCAATATGAAAAACTCGTCCGCCCGGAAGAACTGGAAAAACCGCTGACCGCGAGCGGCATGGAAATCATCCACCGTACCGGCGTCTTCTACAATGTCCTGCAGGACCGGTGGAACCTCTCATCCGACATGGACGTGAACTACATGCTTCTGGCCAAGCGGGAGGTGTAGTCGTCACCGGCCGTGATAGGGTTGCCGCACGATCGGATCCACACGTGGAACGGCTTCAGTTGGCTTCCTCAGGCAGCACTGGCAACGGCGCCACCTCGATACCTTCCTCCAGGAGTTCGCGCACGTCTCCGATACTAGCCTGGCCGATGATGCCGCGGGCTTCCGACTCGCCATAGTGGATCTTGCGCGCTTCTTCCGGGAATTTCTCGCCGACGTCCTCGGCGCTCGCCCGGATCAGGGCAACCGCTTCGCGGATCTTCGCGACCATCTCCTGATGCGCGGCACTCATCACCATCTCCCGCTTTTGCTCCCTTTTGCGCGCCGTCGAGACGGACGGAGCCATCAGGGTCTTGGAGATCGAGGAGGAATTGCAGACCGGACACGTGAGAAATCCACCGGCGATCTGACTGTCGAAGTCGGCGCTCGTGGAGAACCATCCTTCGAATGCATGTGCGTTTTCACACGAGAGAGAATACTTGATCAAGCGGCTACGCCTCCTGCCGCATCAGACACCGTCGTGAGCGTGAATTCACGCGCGTTCTTAAGGTTTGGGATCTTTGCGCGTGCGACGGCGACGGCCGAGATGTCGACCTCTGCAAGCACCACCGCTTCGCCCGCACCGCCTGCAGAGGCCAGCACCGCGCCCCATGGATCGACTATCATCGAGTGGCCGTAGGTCTCGCGACCATCCTCATGCTTCCCTGCCTGCGCGGCGGCGATTACAAAGGCGCCATTTTCGATCGCGCGCGCCCTGAGTAACACATCCCAATGTGCTTCCCCCGTCTGGCGGGTGAACGCTGCCGGCACCGTCAGGATCTCGGCGCCCGCAAGTGCCTCGGCGCGGAAGAGCTGCGGGAAACGCACATCATAGCAGATCGCAAAGCCGAGGGTTCCGAATGGCAGACGAGCCAGTTTGGCAGCCTCGCCTGGCTCATAGGCCGAACTCTCCCGCCAGCTTTCCCCATTGTCCAGATCAACGTCGAACATGTGGATCTTGTCATAGGTGGAGACCATCTGTCCGGAGGGTGAAAAAAGGAACGAACGATTGGCGATCTTGCCGTCGTCCCTGGCAATCGCTGTCGAGCCTATGTGCAAGTATACGCTGAGATCACTGGCGAGCGCGCGGGCCGTTGACACTATAATGTCATGCTCTTCGTCCCGCAGGATTTCGCGCATCGCCTTGCGGTTGCGCTGCAGCGCGCCGGTCATCTCAGGGGTCTGGATATAGGTCGCGCCGGCGGCCGCTGCCTCGCGCACGAGACGGGCCATGGCGGCGGCGTTCCTGTCGGGGTCCGTGCCAGAACACATCTGGATCGCGGCTGCCTTGAAAGCCATGGTCACAGTCCTCAAGCAGCCAGCAGGGGATCCAGCTTTCCGGCCCTGTCGAGGGCGTGAAGGTCGTCGCAGCCGCCGATATGCTGGCCATTGACGAAGATCTGCGGAAAGGTTGATCGACCATTGGCCTTACGGATCATTTCTTCGCGCAGTTCGCGGGAATGGGTCGCATCGTGCTCCGTATACTCAACGCCCTTTGACTTGAGCAGAGCCTTCGCACGACTGCAGTAGCCGCAATATTCGCGGGTGTAGATGATCACATCTGCCATGAACGTCTCCAGTGCGCAGCCGGGCGGGAAGTGGCCACGCGTCATTATCATCCGGTGTCATATAGGCGCGGAAATTGCCATTGCAAAGGTCAAAACCGTGACCTCGGCGGCACCTGCTTTCTTGAGGGCGCGGCTGGCGGACGAGACGGTTGCCCCCGTCGTATAGACGTCGTCCACCAGGATCAAGCGTTTCCCTAGAACCTCGGCTGCGTGGTCTGGTCGGACCGCGAATGCCGCACGCACATTATCCTCGCGCGCTCGAGCCGACAGCCCGACCTGCCGGCTCGTGCGCTTCAAGCGGACAAGCGCTGTCGGAAGATGCGGTTTTTGACTCTTGTTTGCCAGATGTCTCGCAAGTTCCGCAGCTTGGTTGAACTTGCGTACCGCAAAGCGCGCGGGATGCAGCGGAACTGCGACAATACCGTCGGAGTTCGCTACATGGTCATGGCACGCCCTTAGCATCCACCCGGCCATCATGGGCGCCAGGTCGGTCCGGTCACGGTATTTCAGCGAATGGACGAGATCACGGGCAGCCCCTTCGAAGATGGCAGCAGAGCGCAGTCTATCGAACACAGGAGGACGAGCGATCGCTTCGGGCGATAGCGTCCCGGGTCCGGGGTCATAGGAGAAAGGCAGGCCCAGAACCTCACAGAAAGGCCGTTCAATGAACCGCACATCCCGCCAACAGGAAGGACACAGGGCGCGATGCTGCCCCGTTTGGACACCGCATCCCGGACATACCGGCGGATAAACGAAATCAACCATCCGCCTCGCCCACTCTACGGAAAGCGAGGTCAGAAATCTGATGGCGGCGGCCCCCGGCTCTGCATACATGGGTTGACAATATCGAACTGGACGAGCCTTTGCGAGCACTGAACGAAAGAGAGCGAAATGGATATTCTTTTCGACGATCATCTCATCAAGGCGAGGCGCAAGCGGGCGCTCGCTGGCGGCGATACCAATGCGACCTTTCTGCTGCAAATCGCTGCAAGAGAGATGGCGGACCGCCTCGCGATCGTCGAACGTCGTTTCGGCTTGGCGGTCGAACTTCATGGTGGCACCGGCATTGCTGGACGAGAAGCTATGGCGACCGGCAAGATCGGCACGATGCGCCGCGTGGAGACGGATACGGCCTTCGCGCAGGGAGACGACGAGTTCGCCGTTGCCGCTTGGGAAGACGTGCCTCTGGAAGCGGAGACGGTCAACCTGGTCCTGTCTCCCCTGACGCTTCATTTGGTCAACGACACGCCGGGCGCATTGATCCGCATCCGAAAGGCGCTCAAGCCGGATGGTCTTTTTCTCGGCGCCATTCCCGGAGCGGGAACACTTGCCGAACTCCGCGACGTGCTCCTTGCTGCTGAGGCAGAACTGACGGGCGGGGCCAGTCCCCGCGTCATCCCCTTTGCCGACGTCAGAGAAATCGGTGCACTTCTGCAGCGGGCCGGTTTCGCCTTGCCGGTCGTCGACGTCGAAACCTACACCGCGCGTTATGATTCACTGTTTGGGCTGATGCGGGATCTGAGGGCTATGGGGATGACCAACCCGCTGACTGGTCGCAGCCGCAAACCGGTGACACGCGGGTTCTTTTTGAGGGCGGCGGAGATCTATGCGCAACGATATTCAGATCCCGATGGGCGCATCCGCGCCACATTCTCGATCATCTACGCCTCCGGCTGGGCCCCACACGAGAGCCAACAGCAGCCACTGAAACCCGGTTCGGCCAAGATGAGCCTGGCGGATGCACTGCGGGTGCCAAGAGCATAAGCAAACCCGCCATCGGACATTATTCGGTTCCGCTGATGTTGTCCGACACGGTCTGGAACGTGTTCTGCAACCCCGTGCCGACGGCGCCGACGCCAACGATCAGGGCAGCACCGATGATGGCGGCAATAAGCCCATATTCGATCGCGGTTGCTCCACGTTCGTCGCGCAGAAGACGGCGGAGGAGGCTCATGGCTTATCCTTTTTTTGAAGAACTCTGATCTGCCACTCTACAGACAATCAGTTAATCAGCAGTCACTCGCCGAACCGTAGCCCTGTACGATGCAAACGGCCCCTGGTGTCTCCTGCAGGACACTCCGTCGGATCGTATATTGCTTCGCGCCTCTTTCGCCCCCGATTGAGCCTGTTGTGATCCTGTCGAATTCTTCCTGTACATGCGCCAGCCTCCGCTGGTCGCCTCGGTCCGCCAACATGGGGGTGATGATCAGAGAAAGAGCGATGGCTGCGGTGCCAAACAGGAGGGCTATGTTGAGCGCGCCGATTTTCCCGGAACTATACGCTGTACGCTGCCGGACCCGCACGGTCTTCCAGAATTCTTCGTCCATCCTTCGAAGCCTCGTCAACGCGGTTACTTGATGAAGCCTTGAAAATGCCAGAATGCACTAAACGATTTCTTAACGGCGAGTGAATCCGATTGTTCTAATTTGATCGTTCCTGGGATCAGAGCAGATCCTGGAGGATCGGTATGAGAGGCTCGTCTGCAGGTGGCATCGGATAGTCCCGCAACGCATTTGGCCGCACCCACTTGATTGCCTGGCCTTCCCGCCCCACGGGGATACCTTCGTACCGGCGGCAGACGTAAAGCGGCATCAGAAGGTGGAAGGTCTCATATCGATGGCTAGCGAAGGTGAGCGGGGCAAGGCAGGCGACTTTGGTCGTGATCCCGAGCTCTTCGTTGAGCTCCCGTATGAGAGTCTCTTCCGGGGTCTCTCCGCCCTCGACCTTGCCTCCAGGAAACTCCCATAGACCCGCAAGCGCCTTGCCTTCTGGACGCTGTGCAAGAAGAACGCGACCGTCGGTGTCGATCAGCGCACAGGCGGCGACCAGAAGCAGCTTGAACGACGCGTCGCTCATGTCGCAGCGTCCTGCCGCCAGTAGCGATACTCGTAGGCTTCGCGAAAGCCGAACTTGCGGTAGAGCATCAGTGCCGGATCATTGTCGGAGGCCACCTGCAGCCAGGCTGATCGTGCACCGCTGATGCGGGCCCATCTCAGGGCGGACGATAGGATCCCCGTACCGAGGCCCCTTCTTCGGTAAGCGTCTGCCACCGCGAAGGAGATGATCCCGGCTAGATCGCTGTCTTCCACGCAGAGCGCTACGGCGACCGCTCCGTAGCCTGGCTCCTCCTTGATGAAGAATCCGGACAACGGTTTGATGCCAGAGAGGATCTCGGCCAGAGCTGGCTTCAATGCGGGATCGTCGCCGTGAACGGCGAGACTCGCATCGACAAATCTTCCGATGTCGTGACTTGGCAGATGATCCAGTGCTTCGGGGAGCTCGAGCGTTGAGAGATCGGCGGTCAGCACCCTGACCGTCTCGAACATCTGCCAGCCGGCCCGTTTGAGATGATCGATCAGGAGCGGAGGTGCGAGTGGCGTCTCGCGGACAATAAGCGGTCGTCCATAGGCCTCGAATCTCCTGCGGGCCTTCTCGAGCCGTTGTTCCGTGTCCCGGTGATCCGATGGATCAAGAGGCACAAGGCAGTTGAGCCGTTTCGAAGGATGGCTGCCGGTGAGTCTCACCTGCCAGCTGCCGTCATATATGACCGAGGCTGCCGGCCACGCGCGAAAACCAACGGCTTCCAGCCGCCGTACAAGCGGCAGATCGTTATGCGGAAACGATGCCTGCATTAGCCCTGTCAGCTCCGGTAATCGCCGTTGATCGCCACATACTCCTTCGTGAGATCACAGGTCCAGACGGTCGCCGATCCTTTGCCAAGGCCGATATCGACCTTCACCGGGATCGTTTCCTGCTTCATCACGGCTGTTGTGGCAGCTTCCGAATATTGCGGGTCGCGTTCACCATCCACTGCTACCCGGATGTCACCAAACCATATCGCCAGGCGGTCGCGGTCCGCCATCTCGCCGGATTTGCCAACCGCCATGACGATCCTCCCCCAATTGGCGTCCTCCCCGGCGATGGCAGTCTTGACCAGGGGAGAGTTGGCGATCGACAGGGCGATCTTCTTCGCTGCGGCGTCGTTCTCAGCCCCGGTGACGGTGATCTCCACCATCTTGCGTGCGCCCTCGCCATCACGCACCACTTGCAGTGCAAGATCTCTGAGCAGGCTGTTCAGCGCCGTTCGGAAATCTTCCAGCCGAAGATCTTCACGCGATTCGATACGCGCCTGCCCGTCCGCGGCAGCAGCACCGGTCGCAAACAGCATCATAGTATCCGACGTCGAGGTGTCGCTGTCGACCGTGATCGAGTTGAAGCTCGGCTCGACCGCTGCAGAAAGCAACGACTGCAGCACGGAGGCTGAGATATCGGCATCCGTCACCACGAAGGAAAGCATCGTGGCCATGTCAGGGGCGATCATGCCGGCTCCCTTGGCGATACCGTTGATCGTCACAGTGACGCCACCAATATCTGCGGTGCGGGTAGCAACCTTCGGATAGGTGTCCGTGGTCATGATCGCCTTGGCCGCTTCAAGCCAGAAATCGCCCGTGGCGGTCTTGGTCATGTCGTCCAGGACGCCGGCGAACTTGGTAGCGTCCAGGGGCTCCCCAATCACGCCGGTGGAAGCAAGATAGATCTCGTTTTCGCTGCATCCCACGGCCTGGGCAGCCGATTTCGCAGTCAGCGCGGTCGCCATCTTGCCTTTGATGCCAGTAAACGCGTTTGCGTTCCCGGAATTGACGACCACCGCGCGAGCAGCGCCGTGAGGCAGATTGGCGCGGCAGAAGTCGACCGGCGCCGAGGGGCATTTGGAGCGCGTGAACACGCCGGCGACGTCCGCCGGTCGGTCGAAGACCATGAGGAGGACATCGCTACGGTTCTTGTATTTGATGCCGGCGGCGGCAGTGGCCATGCGCAAGCCGCGAATGGATGGCATTTCGGGGTAGTTCTTAGGAGCGAGCGGCGAAACGGAAGCTGACATCTTCAAAAACCTGATGATGGACGAAAGGGGCCCAAACGCTAGGCCCCTTTCGTTGATTACTGCTGGCCAGGCGCCGGCGCTTCGCCAGTTTCCTGCATCTTGTTGACTTCGTCGTAACCCTTCTTCAGGGCTTCGTCGACGATCTCCACAGGCTGGTCGGACTTGGCTTTGTTGATGAGAGCCAGATACTTGTCCCGCATGACAAGCTGCTTCACCTGGTCTTCGACCTGCTCGAACGGCGGCGGCGGAGCATCCCGCTTCTCTTCGAGCTTGATGACGTGGAAACCGAACTGAGACTTGACGGGTGTCTTGGTGTAAGCGCCCTTTTCCAGGCCGAAAGCTGCCTCTTCGAATTCGGGGACCATGCGGCCGCGGCCGAACCAACCGAGATCGCCGCCTTCATCCTTATTGGAATCCTCGGATTTTTCCTTGGCGATTTCTGCGAAATCCTTTCCCTTGTCCAGATCCGCGATGATCGCCTTGGCTTCTTCCTCGGTCTTGACCAGGATGTGGCGGGCATGCGCCTCTTCCTGCTTCGGTATGGACGCGACTTCCTTGTCGTAGCGGGCCTTCACTTCTTCCGGCGTCACTGCGTCGATGACATGCTTGCGGAAGTAGGCATTGTGGAGCTCCCGATCGGCGATGTAGGCGAGCCGCTTCTTGAAGTCGTCCGTATCCTTGATACCTTCGGCAATCGCGCCGGAAGCGAGAAGCTTGACGTCGATGACACCGGAAAGCGCTGCAACTCTCTTTTGTTCATCAGACAACTGGGCGAGCTGCGGGTCGAGGTTCTGCACTGCAAGATCCAGTTCCGACTGGCGGATCTCGAGGCTGCCGACCTTGGCGACCACCGGATCCTCTGCCGAAAGAGCCGGAGCCTGGGAGAATGTCGCAGCGACGAGCGCAGCCGCTACGAAGAGTTTATGGCGCAACATCGATTCACCTTTCAATAGACGCACCGGCTACAGAACGCCTGAACCGGCCGAAAACCTTCACAAACACCGGATTGTGGCCATTCTGTATCGGCGGCCACCGTTGACATAATTCGACCCCCCTCTTATCTGTCACGCTACTTCGCGTCCAGAAGAGTTTCCGGGCGTGGCGGGTCATTTGTCGTCCTTTTCGGGACCGGCAGCCCGGCCCGTAATCCGATGGGACTGTGATAAGAAAGGACCATTCGTATGGTCAGCCTCGGCGGCATCGCCCGCAAATTGTTCGGTTCGGAAAATGATCGCCGCCTGCGCGGCTACAAGCCGAAGATCGACGGGATCAACGCGATCGAGGAAAAGACAAAGGCCCTGACCGACGAACAGTTGGCCGCCCAAACCGGCGAATTCAAAAGGCTTCTGTCAGAAGGCAAAAGCCTCGACGACATCCTGATCCCGGCCTTCGCCGTCGTGCGCGAGGCGTCGCGACGGGTGCTCGGCATGCGCCCTTTCGACGTGCAGCTCATGGGCGGCATGATCCTTCACGAAGGAGCCATCGCCGAGATGAAGACCGGCGAGGCAAGACGCTTGTCGCAACTCTCGCCGTTTACCTCAACGCGCTCGCGGGCAAGGGCGTGCATGTCGTGACGGTCAACGACTATCTTGCACGCCGCGATGCGACCACCATGGGCCGGCTCTATGGGTTCCTCGGGCTCACCACGGGCGTCATCGTCCATGGTCTTTCAGATGAGGAACGTCGCGAAGCCTACGCCTGCGACATCACCTACGCGACCAACAACGAACTCGGCTTCGATTATCTTCGCGACAACATGAAGTACGAGCGCGGACAGATGGTCCAGCGGGGCCACCACTATGCGATTGTCGACGAAGTGGACTCGATCCTCGTTGATGAAGCGCGCACGCCGCTGATCATCTCCGGACCGCTCGACGATCGTTCGGACCTCTACAACACGATCGATGCCTTCATCCCGCTTCTGACGCCGGAAGATTATGAGATCGATGAGAAGCAGCGGTCGGCAAACTTCTCCGAAGTCGGGACGGAGAAGCTGGAGAACCTTCTGCGCCAGGCCGGCCTGCTGAAGGGGGAAAGCCTCTACGACGTGGAAAACGTCGCGATCGTCCATCACATCAACAATGCTCTGAAGGCCCACAAGCTCTTCACCCGCGACAAGGATTACATCGTCCGCAACGGCGAGATCGTCATCATCGACGAGTTCACAGGACGCATGATGCCCGGCCGGCGTTACTCGGAAGGCCAGCATCAGGCGCTGGAAGCCAAGGAAAAGGTGCAGATCCAGCCTGAGAACCAGACGCTTTCCTCGATTACTTTCCAGAACTACTTCCGCATGTACGACAAACTGGCCGGCATGACCGGTACGGCTTCGACGGAAGCGGAAGAATTCGGCAATATCTACAAGCTGGAAGTCGTTGAAGTCCCGACCAATCTGCCAATTCAGCGCATCGACGAGGACGACGAGGTTTATCGAACCTTCGACGAGAAGTTCAAGGCGATCATCACCGAGATCAAGGCAGCCCACGAGCGCGGGCAGCCCGTCCTCGTCGGTACGACTTCGATCGAGAAGTCTGAACTTCTTGCCACGATGCTGAAGCAGTCCGGCTTCGACAAGTTCAACGTCCTCAACGCCCGGTACCACGAGCAGGAAGCGTATATCGTTTCGCAGGCGGGAGTACCGGGAGCGGTGACGATTGCCACCAACATGGCGGGGCGCGGCACTGACATTCAGCTTGGCGGCAACGTCGACATGCGCCTCGAGCGCGAGCTTGAGGGCATCGAGGACCCTGCGGAGCGCGCGGTGAAGGAAGCCGCAATCCGCGATGAGGTGAGGCAGCTCAAGGAAAAGGCGTTGGCTGCGGGCGGCCTTTATGTGATCGCCACTGAGCGGCACGAAAGCCGCCGCATCGACAATCAGTTGCGCGGCCGCTCCGGTCGCCAGGGCGATCCCGGCCGTTCGAAGTTCTACCTGTCGCTCCAGGACGACCTGATGCGCATCTTCGGCTCCGACCGCATGGACGGCATGTTGCAGAAGCTCGGCCTCAAGGAGGGCGAAGCAATCGTCCATCCCTGGATCAACAAGGCACTCGAGCGCGCGCAGAAGAAGGTCGAAGCCCGCAACTTCGACATCCGCAAGAACCTCCTG
>JAEYTV010000062.1 GCA_023433855.1 Pseudomonadota bacterium
GGATCGAACCCAGAAGCTCCGCCAGGCGTAGCAACTGCGAATCGTAGGGGGCCGGCTTCTCTTCCGCGACTGTCGGGGCAGGCGAGGTGGCCTCCGGCTTCGACGACTGCTGTTTGCTGCCTTGCGCCAGAACCGGCAGGGCCGTGCAAACGGAAAGCAGAAGGAGGGTGCTTATGCGGGTCGCCAGCGTCATGGAGGAATTCCGGAACATGTGGGTGTCTTATCGGCGATCGAGTTCGGCCACCAGTCTTTCCGCGCATTCGAGCACGCTCGGCGGGACCGGCAGCCGTCGAATTTCGTCGACCGTATACCAGCCCGGGTCCGCGGCGTCGTCGGCCGCGATTGCCGGCGTATCCGGATCGGCCTCGATACGGAAGACCGAGAGAAAGAAGTGGCGGCAGTCGTCGCGATCGTCCTTGATGTCATAGGTGGCAAACAGCACCGGAGTGTGGGCCCGTATGCCGGTTTCTTCGAAGAACTCCCTGAGCGCCGTCTCGGCCGGTGTCTCGTCGGGTTCCGCCCGACCACCGGGAAAGGCATAGAGATCGGCAGATGGTGGGTTGATTCGGCGGATCAGGAGGAACCGGCCGTCCCGCTCGAGAATCGCAGAGGAGGCCGCCTGAGGGGAAGCGTGCATGTTGGTTTTCAACGGCAGTAATCGCCTCCCGGCTCGACCGACACAAGGAATCTCATTGTATTTGGTCCTTCGCATCAAGGAAAGAAACAACTCGAAGCATCTCCGAACCGGAGCTCGAACTGCAGCTCATCTTCCGAAATGCGGGGCGCGAGGGCACCTTGCCTGACCTCTGTCGTTCCTCTCGGTGGGGCTGATCAACTATCGTTGTTGCATATCGAATCGGATCCGTCCGATCTCGCATGGCCAAGACGCAACGTCACAAACCCCGATGGCGAGACCATGAAGACCTATCTCCTCTACGCCTTTGCCGCGCTTGCCGAGATCGCCGGCTGCTTCGCCTTCTGGGCCTGGTGGCGGCTCGACAAGTCCGTCTGGTGGCTGGCTCCTGGTATGGTTTCGCTGGTTCTATTCGCGTGGGCGCTGGCGCTGGTGCCGAGCGAGGCGGCCGGTCGAGCCTATGCGGCATACGGCAGTATCTATATCCTTGCCTCCATTGTCTGGCTCTGGGCAGTGGAGGCACGGGTCCCGGACCGGTGGGACATTCTCGGGGTTCTGGTCTGCCTTGCTGGAGGCGCGATGATCCTGTTCGGCCCGCGAACCGCCTGAGGAGACGAGCTTGACCGTTTTCATGCCGGATGCAATGAAACCGGCATGTGCGGACGTTTCGCCCTGACGGCGCCCCCCGACGAGGTCAAGCAGATCATGGATGTGCTGGGAGACGACGATTTCCCGGCTCGCTACAACATCGCTCCCACGCAGCCGATCCTGGTGGTGATAGCTTCGGAGCGGTGTGAGCCGGGCAGCAACCTTCCGCAGCGCCGCGCCCTGCTGGCCCGTTGGGGCTTCATCCCCGGCTGGGTCAAGGATCCCAAGGAGTTTCCGCTGCTGATCAACGCCCGGGCGGAAACAGCCGTGGGCAAGGCCTCCTTTCGGGCGGCTATGCGCCATCGCCGGATTCTCATACCGGCAAGCGGCTTCTATGAGTGGCGCCGTCCGCCCAAGGAAAGCGGCGTTAGGCCCCAGGCCTATTGGGTCAGGCCCAGACGGGGCGGAGTGATCGCCTTTGCAGGGCTGATGGAAACGTGGTCCTCTGCCGATGGATCCGAAGTCGATACGGCTGCCATCATGACGACAAGGGCAGCTGCCGGGCTCCGATTCATCCATGACCGCATGCCGGTCGTCATCCAGCCCGAGGATTTCGAACGATGGCTCGACTGCAAGACGCGGGAGCCGCGCGAGGTGGAGGACCTGATGCAGCCCGCACAGGAAGAGCTCTTCGAGGCGCTGCCCGTCTCCGATCTGGTCAACACGGTTTCCAACATGGGGCCCGACCTGCAGCAACCGGTAGCCGTCGCCCCGCCGGAAGCCAACCCGCCGGCGGAGGGGAAGCGGACCACGTCGCAACTGTCCCTCTTCTGATCTCACCTTCTCTCACGGATTTTCCATGAACCTGTTATCTGCCGGCCTTTCGGGCCTCGCGCTCGGCGCTTCGCTGATCATCGCCATCGGTGCGCAGAACGCCTTTATCCTCCGTCAGGGATTGATCCGCAGCCACGTCTTCGTTGTTTGCCTGATCTGCGCCCTCTCCGACGCGCTGCTGATCGGCGCAGGCGTCGGTGGCCTTGGCACCATCGTGTCGCGCTCGCCGGTGCTCATTTCGGTGGTGACGCTCGGCGGCGCCGCATTTCTCGGCACCTATTCGGCCATGGCCTTTCGCCGCGCCGCCAAACCAGCAGCCATGGTGGCCGGTGCGCCGCAGCCGATGGGGCTGAGGGCAGCGGTCCTGACCTGCCTCGCCTTCACCTTTCTCAATCCACATGTCTATCTGGATACGGTGGTGCTGCTTGGCAGCCTGTCGGCGGCCTTCGAGGGGAAGGAGCGGCTCGCCTACGGGATTGGCGCCGCGGTCGCGTCGTTCCTGTGGTTCTTCGGGCTTGGCTACGGAGCACGGTTGCTTGCGCCGGTCTTTGCCAGACCCGCCGCATGGCGGGTGCTGGATCTTCTGATCGGCCTGGTGATGGGCCTCTTGGCACTCGGGCTCCTGCTGAGCTTCGTGCGCGGGGAATGAAGGAAGTCAGCCGGTCGGTGTAAGCTTGGGCTTGCGCTTCAGCATCAGGGCAGCTGCGACCACGGCCTTGAGCGCCAATGGACGATATGCAGGTATCACGTCCTGCTTGGTGTCTGCTGTCTTGGCTGTCTTCTCGGCGCTCATGGCTCTCCTCACAGGCGTTTTTGTTGATGCACTTCACTGCGGTCGCGCATTTCGCCACAAAAGCGGGCGGAATCGTGACCTGCAGAGGTGCGATCTCACCTCGCTGGTATAGAAGGCCAATCTTGCCGCAGACTGTTGCCGGAAAGCTGCAGCTTACGAGCCTGACGGGGTCAGACGGTGGTGCTTTCGTCCTCGATCGTGATCGTTCCGAACCGTCGATGCCAGGCCCGGGCGCTCAACGGCAGGAGGCACAGATAGGCGATGACCGTGATTGACAGCACTTGCCACGTGTAGCTCATCAGCAGCGCCACGTAGAGAACCACGCCAAGCAGGATCGGCAGCATCAGGTCGCGCCGCACGCGGCTCGATTTCCCCGACCAGACTGGCAGCCGCGATACCAGCAGATAACCGATGAGCACGGTATAGGCGACGCTGCCGTAGACGAAGAGTGGCGTAGGTTCGACACCCAGAAAGCCGAGGTAAACCGGCAGCAGGACCATCATCGCACCCATGGGGGCGGGCACGCCGACAAAGAATTCGGACTGCCACGGCGCCTTGATTTCCCGCTCCGCCATGACATTGAAGCGGGCCAGCCGCAAGCCGGCCGCGATCGCGTAGAGAAGCCCGGCGATCCAGCCGAGCGACCGGGCGTTGTCGAGCAGGAACGCATAGGAGACCAGTGCCGGCGCGACCCCGAAGTTGATGATGTCGGCAAGCGAATCCATCTGCACGCCGAACTTGGAAGTCGCCTTCAGGAGCCGGGCGACGCGCCCGTCGATGCCGTCCAGGAAGGCTGCCAGCAGCACCATGGCGACCGCCAGTTCGTAGCGCCCCTCGAAGGCGAGCCTGATGCCGGTCAGTCCGGCACAGATCGCCAGAACGGTGATCAGGTTCGGCACCATCAGCCGGAGCGGGATCTCTCGCAGACGAGGCCCGCGGGCCTCGTCATTCGGGCGGTTCGGTTCGGTCATGGGTGCGGGTGTCTCCAATGTTCTCGCGGCTCCTATACGCGGCGGCTGATGGTCGGACCCTTTGCGGTCCCGAACTCGGCAAGCACGGTTTCACCCCCCAGTGCCAGCTGCCCGACGGAGACGCGCGGCTTGGCAGTGGCCGGCACGAAGACGTCGAGCCGCGAGCCAAATCGGATCAGGCCGAAGCGCTCGCCGGCGTCGACCGGTTCGCCAGGCTTCATCCAGCAGACGATGCGCCGTGCGACCAGGCCGGCGATCTGCACCACGCCGATCTTGCCATGGGCGGTCTCGACAACCAGGCCGTTGCGCTCGTTGTCCTCGCTCGCCTTGTCGAGTTCCGCATTGATGAACTGGCCGGCCCGGTATTCGATCTGGGTCACCTGGCCGCGCGCCGGGGAGCGGTTGATATGGCAGTCGAAGACGTTCATGAACACCGAAATGCGCAGCATGGGTTCCGGGCCCAGATCGAGTTCGGCCGGGGGTACCACCATGGCGACATGACTGATGCGGCCGTCGGCCGGGCTGAGCACGAGATCGTCGTCCTGCGGCACGACGCGTTCCGGATCCCGGAAGAAGTAGGCGCACCAGAGCGTCAGTACGAGGCCGATCCAGAACAACGGCTCGGCGATCCAGCCGAGGACGAGGGAGGCGATGAAAAAAGCCGCCACGAAGACATAGCCTTCCTTGTGGATCGGCACGAGCGTGTTGCGAATGGTGTCAAAAAGATTGATCAACCGTGGTTCTCCTGCATGTTCAGTGCGAACTGCCTATAGAAAAACCCGATTTGCGGCAATGCGGTTCCGTCGCCTGTGGTCAGGCCGAGCCTTCAGCCTGGCGACTTTGCTTCAGGGAAGCGAGCGGTTCATCCCTTCCAAAGCGCCTGTGCGGCATTGATCGAGGACACAAACTGCCGCGTCCGCTCGTGGACCGGCGAGGCAAAGATCGCCCTGGCGCTGCCCGTTTCCACCACCACGCCGTTTTCCAGGAAGACCGCATGATTGGCGATCTGCGAGGCAAGCCGCAGATCATGTGTTGCCATGACCATCGTCGTGCCCTCCCTGGCAAGCTGCCCCAGCACGTCGACCACTTCGGCAGACAGCTCCGGATCGAGCGCCGAGGTAGGTTCATCGCAAAGGAGGACGCGGGGCGACGGAGCAAGCGCCCTGGCGATCGCCACCCGCTGCTGCTGCCCTCCGGAGAGGGTGGAAGGCCAGGCGTCCGCCTTGTGTGCCATGCCGACCTTGGTCAGAAGCTCGATGGCGCGCGCGCGGGCCTTGTCCCGAGGCCATTTCAGGACGGTGACCAATCCTTCCATGACGTTCTCGATTGCCGTGCGGTGGGGGAAGAGTTGGAAATTCTGGAAGACCATGCCTGTCTGACGACGGATCTTCTGTATCTCCGGCCAGCCGATCTTCTTGCCTGGCGCGAAAGCCAGGGTCGCGTCACCGATGCGAATCGAGCCTGCCGTCGGAATCTCCAGCAGATTGATGCAGCGAAGCAGCGTGCTCTTGCCGCCACCCGAAGGGCCGACGAGCGCCGTGACGCTGCCTTCGGGGAAGCTGAGGCTGATGTCCTTGAGGATGACCGCCTCACCGAAGCGTTTTTCGAGATGGGAAAGCTCGATCATCGGTTGGCCTCCAGCATTCCGCCATAGCGCGCGAAGCGTTTCTCGAGCCTGCCCTGCAGGGCGGAGAGGACCGAACTGAGAGCCAGGTAGATCAGGGCCGCCTCGATATAGAGGATCAGCGGCTCGTAGGTGGTCGCGACGATCCGCTGGGCCGCCTGGAAGAGCTCGGGCACGGTGATAGCCGCTGCAAGCGAGGTATCCTTGACCAGCGAGATGAATGTGTTGGAGAGCGGCGGGACGGCCACGCGTGCGGCCTGCGGCAGGATGGTGCGGCTCATTGCCTGGCGCCAGTTCATGCCGATCGAATAGGCGGCCTCCCACTGCCCCTTGGGCACGGAGGAGATGACGGCCCGGATGATCTCGGAACTATAGGCACCTATGTTGAGCGTGAAGCCGATGAGGGCGGCGGGGAAGGCATCGAGCAGGATGCCGATGCTCGGCAGGCCGTAGAAGATCACGAAGAGCTGCACAAGCAGCGGCGTGCCGCGGATCACCCAGACGTAGAAACGGGCGATCAACGCCAGCGGCAACGGACCGAACAGGCGGGTTACTGCCGTGAGCAGGCCGAGGATTAAGCCAAGCACGAAGGAAAGCAGGGTGAGCGGCACCGTGAACTTGACGCCCGCCCAAAGCAGCGTCGGAAGCGAATCCGCCATCAATTGAAGCCAATGCGGCACTGTATGGATCCTCAAAACAAGGCGTCCGGCGCAATCGCCGGACGCTTCGAACGCTTTCAGATAGGGCGGAGACGCGGAAGCGGAAGGCGATCCTTACTGGGATACGTCCTGGCCGAAATAGGTCTGTGAGATCTTCTCATAGGTGCCGTCGGCCTTGATGTCGGCGAGCGCCTGGTCGATCGCCGCCTTCAGTTCGGGGTCGCCCTTGCGGAAGATGACGCCCGAATAGCTCGCATCGCCCTGTTCGGCGACGATCTTCACCGGCGCATTCGGCTGCTGTTTCTTGAAGTCGAGGAAGGACAGGCTGTCATTCAACGTAGCGTCGGCGCGTCCCGTCAGGACGAGCTGGATCGACTGGTCGAAGCCTTCGGTTCCGACCAGTTCGGCGCCGGCCTCTTCGGCGAGCTTGCCGTAGTTGCTGGTCAGCGACTGGGCTGCCTTCTTTCCCTTCAGATCGGCGAAATCGTTGATCTCGCCGTTGTTCTCGCGCACGATCAGCACCGCCTTGGAGGCGATGTAGGGTTCGGAGAACTCGTATTTCTGCTTGCGAGCCTCGGTGATCCCGACCTGGTTGATCACCACGTCATAACGCTTTGCGTCGAGGCCGGCGATCAGGCCGTCCCACTTGCCTTCGACGAAGTCGGCCTTTACCCCGAGCTTGGCGGCGATCGCCTTGCCGATTTCGACGTCGAAGCCCACCAGCTTGCCGCTCTGGTCGTGATAGGTAAAGGGCGCGTAGGTTCCCTCCGTGCCGATCTTCAGCACCCCGGCCGACTTGATGGCATCGAGGTTTTCTCCGGCAAGTGCTGGAACAATCGCGACCGCCTGGAGAACGGCGGCAGCGAGAAGGGTTTTCAAGCGGATCATTTCGGTCGTCCTTTCAGCAATCTGCTGATCTAGATGGCAGAAACTAGGACGATTGGAGTGGAAGAAAACTGCAAAGAAAATCAACCGATGCAAATATTTTGCTCAGGCGCTTGTCGCCGTCATGGCTCAACCCATCCAAGCCAGGTGGTCAGCGCCAGAAGGGGAGAGCCGAAGAAGGTCACCACCAGCATGTAGGCGACCGCAAGTCCTACCAATACGGCGGTTCTTTTCCAGGAATGTCTCATAGTGTCCTCTGAATTTCTATCTATTCGGCAGCCGGCTGGCCCCGGTCGACGACCCCGAGATCGTCACTTTCGCGCACCTTCCGCAACTGTTCTTCGGCCTGCACGGCTTCGCGCTGGCGGTTCCACATCGAGGCGTAGAGGCCGTTCTGTTCAAGAAGCCCGGCATGTGTGCCGCGTTCGGCGATCAGGCCGTTGCGCAAGACAATGATTTCGTCGGCGTTGATCACGGTCGAGAGGCGGTGCGCGATGACGAGCGTCGTGCGGTTCTTGGACACAGTGTCGAGCGCGGACTGGATCTCTTGCTCCGTCGTCGTATCGAGGGCTGAGGTCGCCTCGTCCTGGATGAGGATGGGCGGCGCCTTGAGAATGGTACGGGCAATGGCGACCCGCTGTTTCTCGCCTCCGGAAAGCTTGAGGCCCCGTTCGCCGACCTTGGTATCGAAGCCTTCGGGCAGCGCATGGATGAAATGGCTGATCTGAGCCACCTCGGCCGCCGCCTGTACCTCCTCGTCGCTGGCTTGCGGCCGCCCGTAGCGGATGTTGTAGGCGACCGTGTCGTTGAAGAGCACGGTGTCCTGCGGCACCATTCCTATGGCGGCTCGGAGCGATTTCTGCGTCACGCCGCGTATATCCTGGCCGTCGATGGTGATGGCGCCCTCCTGGATATCGTAGAACCGGTAGAGGAGGCGCGAGATCGTCGACTTGCCCGCGCCCGACGGCCCGACGATCGCCACGGTCTTGCCGGCCGGCACCTCGAAGGAGATGCCCTTGAGGATCGGTCGGTCCGCATCATAGGCAAAATGGACGTTCCTGAACGAGATGGCGCCCTGGCCGATCTGCAGTTCCCGGGCGTCCGGGCGGTCGACGACTTCTGGCTCGACCTCGAGGAGATCGAACATCTGCTCGATGTCGGTGAGCCCCTGGCGGATTTCGCGATAAACGAAGCCAATGAAGTTCAGCGGTATCGACAGCTGCATGAGGAGCGCGTTGACGAAGACGAAGTCGCCGATCGTCTGTTCGCCCCGCTGTACCGCGAGCGCCGACATCACCATCATCACCGCCTGGCCAAGGCCGAAGATGACACCCTGACCGAAGTTCAGCCAGCCGAGTGAGGTCCAGACCTGGGTTGCAGCCTTCTCGTAGCGGGCCATGGAGGAGTCGAAGCGGCGCGCCTCCATCTCCTCGTTGCCGAAATATTTGACCGTCTCGAAGTTGAGGAGCGAATCGATGGCCTTGGTATTGGCATCCGTGTCGCTGTCGTTCATCGAGCGGCGGATCGCAATCCGCCAGTCGCTCGCCTTGATCGTGAACCAGATATAGAGCCAGACCGTCACGGCAGTCACGAGCACGTACCAGAAGCCGTAGCTCACCCAGAAGATGATGGCGGTCAGCAGGAATTCCAGCAGGGTCGGTACCGAATTGAGGATCGTGAAGCGTACGATTGTCTCGATACCCTTCGTGCCCCGTTCGATGATGCGCGAAAGCCCCCCTGTCTTGCGCTCCAGATGAAAGCGCAGCGAAAGCTGGTGCATGTGCACGAAGGTCTTGTAGGCGAGCTGGCGCACCGCGTGCTGTCCGACCGATGCAAAAAGCGCATCGCGAAGCTGGTTGAGGCCCACCTGCAGGACCCGCGCGAGATTGTAGGCGATCACCAGCACCACGGCGCCGAGGAGAAATGCGGGCAGAATACCCTGCATGTCGAGCCGCCCGTTCAGCGCATCCGTCGCCCATTTGAAGAAATAGGGGACGGTCAGCAGCACCAGCTTGGCGAGAAAGAGATAGAAGGTCGCCCAGAGGACACGTGCCTTCAAGTCACGCCGCCCGGCCGGCCACATATATGGCCACAGGTTTACCAGGGTGCCGAGCGGGTTGCTCGAATCCGCCGATACGGTCCTTTTCTTTTCCGCCATGAAGATCTCCGAGGCGCCAGCACGCGCATCCGGGACATAAGCGGCTGGAGGAGATGTTGCAATGACGGTTTGACGAAAGATAAGCGACGGCTGCCGCTTGCCGTCTATCTCCTCTGGCGTTCCACCTCGGCGGCGGACCCGCGGGCAGGAGAAGAACTCGTTCTTCCGCCTGCGCCGCCACCGTCGGGAAGGATGGCGCGAATCGCTCCGAGCAGTTCGGCCGGATCTGCGGGCTTGGTGAACCAACGGCCTCGGAGAAGCACCGCCTGAGGAGTGGTGGACGGCCGGGTGCGGACAGTGTGGACGACAAATGGAATGCCGCGGTCGACGAGGATCTCGGCGACCTCACTGCAGTCGCGATCGCGCAACCGCATCTCGAGCACTGCTGCGTCGGGCGAATGCAGCTCCAGCCACGCCTCCGCTTCGGCACATGATGGCAAGACAACCACCTTCCCCACACCGGCTTCGAGCAGCATATCCTCTACCTCCCAGGAAACCAGCGGCTGATCCTCCAGCAGAAGGACCGTTGAAACCTTCATAGGGGTGCCCTCCTTTTGTTCGACATTGCTAATATACGCGTTTTTTCGACCGGTTCACGATCGGTCTGCTGCCGTTCAAATGGCGCCAATCCGCCATCGTACGGTCGCAATCAGAGTGGTCGGTTGTGGGGGCAGCGACAAATCCACCCCGGTGAAGAACCGGGATGGCGAGCTCTCAGGCAAGTGAACCTGGAAGTCAGGGAGACGTTTTCAGGCGAGGGCGTTTATCCGCCGAAGGGAGCATGCGGCGCGTCGTCTTACGAGCGTCTTTGCTGCAGGCGCTGGCGGTGCAGCTCTTCTGAATCGGGGCGGTATTCTTCGGGTACGCCAAAGATCTGGCCCGGCTGAATGATGTCCGGGTTGGCGATCTGGTCCTCGTTGGCGAGGTAGATCGTCGTGTAGCGGACACCCTGGCCGTAGACGCGGCGGGAGATCTGCCAGAGCGTATCGCCGCGCCGGATGATGACGGAATTGCGCTGGCTCTGGGTGAGTGGCGCCTGCTGGATCGTCCTGGCGCCATTCGCGGCGACAGCCTCCGGCGCGCCGACTGCGCTGTCCACGCCCTTGATCTGTTGCGCGATCACCGGGCCGACGGCTCTTGCGACCATATCGCCCACATCGCCGATGCTGGAGCCCACCGCCGCCACATCCTTGGGGAGGTTGTCGAGGGCTGCAAGCGCGGCGGCGGCATCCTGTGCCGCTGCTTCCGCGATCGAACCGGCCGCGGGCGAGGCACCGGCCGGCAAGCGGTATTCCGAAAGGGATTTCAGTGCAATGCCGGTTGCGGAACGGGCCGCCGCGACCTCTTCGGCGGTTGGCTGCTTGCCATCGGCGTAAAGGTCCTGCAGCAGGTTATAGGCGCGGGCCGCCCCGCTGCGCAGGTTGTCGAGCGTCCCGCCGTCCACGCCGCTCATGGACGTCGAGATGGACGAATCGGCAACTGCTGCAACCTGTTCGCCGGCAGGACGATTGAAGGGCACTTCCACGCGAACAGTGGCCTGGCCGTTGGCACCAAGCGACTCCACTGCGATCTTGTGATCCCCGACCGGGAGGTCGAGGATACCTTCGATCACGAAGCTACCATCCGGTCCGCCCTTCGCCGTTCCGATGAGCTTGCCATCGGCCTCGCCGCGCACGGATGTGCCGGGCTTCGACATACCGGCGACGAACAGCTTCGGCCCTTCGATCTCCACCGCCGTGACCCTGAGTTCGGAATCGGTCGGGGCCGCATTGGCCGATAGGGGGGCGGTCGGAGCTGCAGCCATGCTGGGGGCGGAGGAGGCAAGGCCGGAAGACCCGGCGGGCAGTGCCGGAAGCCCGGCCGTCGCCTCGGCTGGAGAGGTCTCTTGCAACGCGTGGGACCCAGTTGCCGAGGCAGGGGCAATCGTGGCCGTGTCGTTGTTGGCGGCCGGCGATGTCCCGGAAGCTGCCTGCTCATCGGCTCCGGCGGATGCCGTCCCGTTGGGGGCGGGCATCGCCATGACGCGGCTTGCCTTGCCAGGCTTCGTCACCATCGCGAGCAGCTTGCCGTTTCGGTCCGCGGGAACGGAAACCGTCGCCGTTTCTTCCGACGTCGTCGATGTGCCGTCCTTGCCCGTCGACCTGAGCACAAGCTGGTGATCGCCGGGCGGCAGCGGATCATCAAGGGCAGTCGCGAAATCGCCGCTGGGGCCCACCTTGACCCTTGCCACCACGGTCGCACCGTTGGTGATCTCCAGATCGGAATCAGGCTGAGCCCGACCCGCAATCACTGCCGAGCCGTCGGGCTCGACCCGCAGCACGTCGAAGCTCGGGGAAATCGCTGCAGCGTCCACCTGCGGCACCGGAGCGGCCGGAGCTGGCGTTGCTTTCTTGTCCGCCTCGGCATCGGGAGCCTTGGCAGCCTGCTGCGTTTCGGTGACCGCTTCCTTCACGGCATTGCCCGCGGCGTTCACGGCGTCCGCAACGGGATTGGCATCCTGGTTGATCCTCGGCAACACGAAGAAGACCATCAGCAGCGATGCAATCGCAAGGGCGGTCAGTGCCAGCCAGCCGGCGCGGTTTCTCATCATCGAACGTCTCTCCCGACGGTTCCGAAGCGTCTTCCAGAGTCGATTCGGATCAATTCAAGATGCTTACCGTCGCATAATCGGATTAACCCTTTCCTCCTGCTCCGACAAGCTTTTCACGTCAACAAGCCTTGCTCTTCCGGGTGTTTCCCGTCAATTTCGACTTTCGGGCATGGTCTTGCCCGCACCTCGAATGCCTTACGGAGAATAGCTTTGCCGATACGATCCATCTGCGTTTATTGCGGCTCGCAACCGGGACGCGATCCCGCCTATCTCGCTGCGGGCCGCGCACTCGGCAAATCCATTGCGGCCCACGGCCTGAAGCTCGTTTATGGCGGCGGTACCAAGGGCATCATGGGGGCCGTCGCGTCCGGCGTCCTTTCGAACGGCGGGCAGGTAACGGGCATTATTCCCGAATTTCTTGTCGACATGGAGGCAACCCGCCACTCTCTCGGCCAGCTGGACGAACTCATCGTCACCGCTGACATGCATGAGCGCAAGCACAAGATGTTCGAGCGCGCCGACGCCTTCGTGACGCTTCCGGGCGGTATCGGTACGCTGGAAGAGATCGTCGAGATCATGACCTGGGCACAACTCGGCCGGCACGCCAAGCCGATGGTCTTTGCCAATATCGGCGGCTTCTGGGATCCGATGCTGGACCTGATCCGCCACATGCGCGAGCAGGGTTTCATCCACAGGGCGCATCTCGTGCAGCCGATGATCATCGCCGATATCGACCAGATCGTGCCGGCGATCATCGAGACGGCCGAAGAGCGCCCGGTTTCCGAAGGTGAGGAGGCGGTTATTTCAAAGCTCTGACCGGTAGAAGTCCCGATGGCTATCGACGGCGGGCCTGCCTGATCATCGGCCAAGTGTAGAGCGCAAGTGCCGACCAGATCAGCACAAAGGCCAAAAGCTTCATCAGGCTGAGCGGCTCATGGAAAACGAAGACGGCGATCAGGAAGATCATCGTCGGGGCGACATACTGCATGATGGCGATGGTGGATAGAGTCAGTAATTTTGCGCCATTGGCGTACATGATCAGCGGCACGGCGGTGACCAGGCCGCTCGCCATCAACAGCAGGCTGCCGCCCACGCCATCCGTCACCAGGTGGCCCTGGCCGCTCCCCTCGAGATAAAGCACGTAAAGCAGGCACGGAAGCGCGAGGATGGCCACTTCCAGGAAGAAGCCCTGGTTCGGGCCGACCGGCAGCGTCTTGCGGAAAAAGGCGTAAAAACCCCAACTGACCGTGAGCAGGAGGGCGACCCAGGGCAGACCGCCCGCATCGAAGGTAAGGATGGCAACGGCAGCAATCACGAGGGCGATCGCCACGAGTTGCAGGGCCGAAAGCCGCTCCTTCAGAAGGACCGAGGCAAGGAAAATGCTGAACAGGGGGTTGATGAAGTAGCCGAGAGCAGTGTCGAGCGCGCGGCCGGAACCGATCGCCCAGATATAGGTCATCCAGTTAACCGTGATGAGAGCGGCCGTCAGGCTTGCCATGCAAAGCGTCCTCGGCGAACGTATTGCGGCCTTCAGATCACCTGTCCGGCCGAGCGCCAACAGGACCGCACCGGCTATCGGCAGCGACCAGATGACACGATGGGCGAGCACTTCCATTGGGGGAATATGTGCCACCGCCTTCATGTAGATCGGCAAAAATCCCCACAGCAGATAGGCTGCCAATCCGAAAGCGAAGCCGCGCGGCGTATCCTCATTCTTGGCGGGGGCCGGAATGGTGTCGGTGACCATGAGGGTGTTTCCGATGTTCTGTTCTCGTTACGGTAGGTCTATGCCAACCGCTATGGGAGGGCCAATTCATTTCCGTGAACGATCCATGACTGGCCCCGGACGAGGAATGGTAAGGGGAGGCGAAGTGGGGCTATCCTTCGGGGACTGGCGGGCTGCCGGAGCAATAGCATGCGGTCGCCCATGTGGTATTCAGATGGAACATATCGATGCGCACGGTATTGTCGGGCTAGTTCAGTGGCACAGGCGCTGGGCAAGGTCCGGACCGGAGGCCGGGGTACCTGGTACCC
>JAEYTV010000144.1 GCA_023433855.1 Pseudomonadota bacterium
GGATCGTTGCAAGCGTCATCCACCGCGCTCCGCGTCCGGCCGGAGATTCGCCTTGACCGGCGACAAGCGCATCGCCATGTTCCGCGTCGTCCCGCCCGCGGAGAATCCGATCACTTGCAAGAGCCGCTTCACCTTTTCGCCCTGATGCCGTTCCCCAACATCGATCCGGTGGCGTTTTCCGTCGGACCGCTTGCTGTCCATTGGTACGGCCTCGCCTATGTCGCCGGCATTCTGCTCGGGTGGGTCTATGCCCGGCGCCTGATCGCCAGGGGCCCGTTGTGGCCTAATGACCAGTCACCGGTGACTGCCGCCCACCTCGATGACTTCCTCATCTGGGCCGCGGCAGGCGTCGTGTTGGGCGGCCGCCTGGGTTACATTCTTTTCTACGATCTTGCCGCCATTGCCGAAAATCCGATCCGCGCCATCCAGATATGGAATGGCGGAATGTCGTTCCACGGAGGCTTCATAGGCGCGACCATCGCGATCGTCCTCTTTGCCCGACGCAACGCGATTCCTGTCTGGAGCATGCTTGATCTCGTCGCTGCTGTGGTGCCGATCGGCTTGTTTTTTGGCCGCATCGCCAACTTCATCAATGGTGAGCTCTGGGGACGCCTGAGCGCCATGCCATGGGCGGTGGTCTTTCCCACCGGCGGCCCCTTCGCTCGCCACCCGAGCCAGCTTTATGAGGCGGGACTGGAGGGCATCGTATTGCTTCTGGTCCTCGCGTTGATGATATTCCGGGGCAAGGCGCTGAAGCGTCCCGGCACCATTTCGGGGAGCTTTGTCGTTGGTTACGCGCTCTGCCGTATTTTCGTGGAATTTTTCCGCGAACCAGATGTGCAGATCGGATATTTGCTCGGCACGACCTGGCTGACAATGGGCATGATCCTGTCACTGCCGATGGTCGCCATTGGTCTTTGGGCCATCATGCGAGCACGCAGCGCAGGCGCGGCAACGTCAGCCAGATCCTAAGCGGAGGCGCTATTTGTGAGCACGCCACTCGCTGAAAAGATCAAGAAACTGATCCGGATGAACGGTCCGATCAGCGTAACGGACTATTTCGCCTTGTGCCTCGCCGACCCGGAACACGGCTATTATCGTACCCGGGAGCCCTTCGGCCGGCACGGCGATTTCATCACAGCTCCCGAGATCAGCCAGCTCTTTGGTGAGATGGTCGGCATTTTCATGGTCCACGCATGGCAGCGGCATGGCTCGCCGCGCGAGGTCCGCGTGATCGAAGTCGGGCCCGGTCGGGGAACCATGATGGCCGACATGCTGAGGGTGATAAAGCGCATTGCGCCGTTGTTCTTTGATGACCTTCGGGTGCATCTTGTCGAGACCAGCGAACGGCTCCGGGGCGTGCAGCGCGTCACGCTGGAAGCCTATTCCACGAAGATCTCATGGCACGACGGTTTCGAGGACGTTCCGGCCGGATTCACGCTTGTCGCCGCGAACGAACTATTCGACGCCATCCCCATCCGTCAGTTCGTCAAGACGCCGACCGGCTTTCGCGAGCGGCTCGTCGGGCTGGACGCCTCCGATCAACTCGCCTTTGTTGGCGGGGTTGCGAGCCTCGATCCCGAACTTCTTCCGGGTCCGGCAACCTCCATCCCCGATGGCACGATCTTCGAGGTGGCTCCTGCCCGGCAGGCGGTGATGCAGACCCTTTGCGAACGGCTGAGAGATCGCGGAGGTACTGCCGTGATCATTGACTACGGTCACATGGTAACCGGTTTCGGAGACACCCTGCAGGCGGTCCGCAATCACGAATTCGACCCACCCCTCGCCAGCCCCGGCGAAGCCGACCTCACCAGCCATGTCGATTTCGAGGATCTGGCGAGAGTTGCGATCTCCACTGGTGTTCATCTGAACGGGGGGCTGACACAGGGAGAGTTCCTCTATGGGCTTGGCCTGGCGGAACGAGCAAAGGCGCTTGCCAGGGACAAGGAGGCTTCCGAGCAGCGGCTCATTGCGGCGGCCGTTGATCGGCTGGCGGGACAGGGTGCAGGCAAGATGGGCGAGCTTTTCAAGGTCATCGCGGTGTCAAGCCCGGCACTCGATCTCATGCCGTTCCGACGCGTGGATTGAAAAAAGTGCCACCACCTGGCGCCCGCGGGTCCTGCCGCGGCCTGTCGGTCAATCCACGAGCTTTGATGGGGATCTGATTGACATAGCCCATCGGCTTGCGCCACTCTCGACGCGATCGAAGCGCCAGACAGCCCTGCAAAAGGGCAAAAATATTTATAGATCAATTGGATAACAACGCCGATGCAGGACCACCGTTTGCCGACGCCGATTGAGGATCCCCTGCTGAAACGGCACGCAGGAGACCGTATCCAACACGGCTTTTTCACTCGTCAGGGTGGGGTTTCAGAGGGTTTGTATGCCGGTCTCAATGTGGGGGTCGGTTCCAACGACGACCCCGACCGGGTAATGGAGAATCGCGCCCGGGTAGCGGCCTGGTTCGGACTGCCCATCCAGAAGCTCGCGACAGTTCATCAGGTTCATTCGCCCGACGTCTTCGTGGTTGACGAAACCTATGCGGGCGAACGGCCGAAGGTGGACGCGATGGTGCCGGCTGTGCCCGGCGTCGCGCTCGGTGTGCTGTCGGCCGACTGCGGTCCGGTCCTCTTCGCAGACGGTGAGGCGGGCGTGATCGGCGCGGCGCACGCCGGCTGGAAGGGTGCGCTTGGTGGCGTGCTGGAAAACACGATCGACGCAATGATCTCGCTGGGTGCGACGCGTGAAAACATAACCGCCGTGCTTGGCCCCTCCATTGGGCCGGCCAGCTATGAAGTCGGGCCGGAATTCGTGGAGCGTTTCGTCGATGCCGAGTCGTCCTACGCGAATTTCTTCACGCCGTCGTCCAAGCCCGGTCACGCCATGTTCGATCTGCCGGCCTTGACCCTCAGCCGGCTACGGGCCGCCGGGGTTCGCGCCGATGACCTTGGCCTCGACACCTATCCGGACGCGGTTCGTTTCTACTCCTATCGCCGCACGACGCATGCAGGCGAGCCTGACTACGGTCGCCAGATTTCGGCCATTTCCATAAGACACTAGGAGAGTATCCAAAATGGCGCTGCATTTCGAGAGGAGCGAATATGCCGAGCGTCTGGCCCGGCTGACCGAAAAGATGAAGGCCGACAAGCTGGATGCGCTGCTCCTGTTTGCACAGGAGAGCATGTACTGGCTGACAGGCTACGACACTTTCGGATACTGCTTCTTCCAGACGCTGGTCGTGAAGGCCGATGGGACAATGGCCCTGCTCACCCGTTCAGCTGATCTGCGGCAGGCCCGCCATACGTCGACCATAGACAAGATAGTCGTATGGGTGGACCGGGTGAATGCCGACCCGACGTTGGATCTCAAGAACCTGTTGAGCGACATGGACCTGCTGGGTGGCAGGATCGGCGTCGAATACGATACACACGGCATCACGGGCCGCGTCGCGCGGTTACTCGACAACCAGCTTGCCACCTTCGGCCAGATCAGCGACGCATCTTACCTCGTCAGTACGCTGCGCCTCGTCAAAAGCCCGGCGGAGGTAGCCTATGCGGTCCGCGCGGCCGCCCTGGCCGATGACGCCCTGGATGCGGCCTTGCCGCTGATCCGGGCGGGCGGCGACGAGGCCGAAATCCTCGCCGCCATGCAAGGGGCCGTCTTCCTCGGCGGCGGCGATTATCCAGCCAACGAGTTCATCATCGGCTCCGGTGCAGATGCTCTTCTGTGCCGATACAAGGCGGGGCGCCGCAAACTGGAGGACACCGACCAGCTGACGCTGGAATGGGCGGGTACTGCGGCTCATTATCACGCCGCGATGATGCGTACAGTCCTCATTGGCGAACCGACTTTCCGCCACCGCGAGCTCTACAATGCGTGTCTGGAAACAATAGAGGCTATCGAGGACGTCCTGAAGCCCGGCCACACATTCGGGGACGTCTTCGACACGCACGCCCGCATCCTGGATGAAAGAGGCCTTTCACGTCATCGTCTCAACGCCTGCGGGTATTCGCTCGGCGCTCGCTTCTCGCCCTCATGGATGGAGCATCAGATGTTCCACTTCGGCAATCCGCAGGAAATCCTGCCCAGCATGATCCTGTTTGTTCACATGATCATCATGGATTCCGACAGCGGTGCAGCGATGACATTGGGTCACACCTATCTCACGACGGAAGCCGATCCGCGGCCACTGTCGCGCCATGCGCTGGACCTCATCCTCCGCTGATCTCCCGAGAGCCGGCGGCTGCGGTAATTGACACAGGTGCGAGGCGGACCATAAATTTCGCCGGACAAGTTCCAGGGGAGGATGCATCATGCAGCTTTTCGGAAGACATGTTTCCGCTTCCCTGCTCGCTCTGGTTCTCGCCTCGTGCAACACCACCGATGCCTTGACGCCGCAAGCAAGCGTCGGGGAGAGCTCAACTCCCATCACCCAGGCTGATGCCGACCGGATGGCGGGCGCCCCCCTGCGGCAGGCAGATGCCAGGAGTCCTTCGCCGGCACAGGCAGGAGGAGGCCCTCAGAACACCCTCGAGGCGCAGGCTCGCGCTCTGGAGGCCGGCAACGCAGTTTCGCCCGCGTCCTCGGGCGCGCCACCGCAATGGGACGGGCAGGAGGCAGCCATCGCGCCGACCCTGTCGCCGGCGTCCGGGCAGGCAGCACTCCCCTCTTCCGGCCAGCCGCCCGATACTTCGACCGGCACGCTTCGGTTCCTGCCGATCATCGGCGCGCCCGTCCAGGCGGTAACGCCGCTATCCCGCCAGTTGGGAGCGCAGGCACGCGCTCGCGGACTGACAATCCGCCCCTCCGGCGACACTAGCACGGAAAACATCCTGAAGGGCTATTTCTCCGCCTTCGAAGACGGCAACAAGGTCACGATCATCTATGTGTGGGACATCCTGGACAGATCGGGCAACCGGCTGCACCGCATGCAGGGACAGGAGAACCTCCCCTCGAGAGGCTCCGATCCATGGGCGGCCGTCCCTGCCTCGACCATGGAGGCAATCGCTGATAAGACCATTGCAGAATACGTCGGCTGGCTTCAGTCACGTTGAGGTTGATGAAGCGCCGTTGATCACGGTTTCCTCACAAAAAAGCCGGCCGAGCACAAAACCCTATTGCATTCGAAGGCGGCGACGGTAAAAGGCCGCATCCAGCTTCAAAACAGGCGGACCGCAATGAAGGTTTTCGCAGGCAATTCGAACCGGCATCTTGCCGACGCGATCTGCAGCTATCTCAATGTTCCAGTCGGAAAAGCCAGCGTCAGGCGGTTCGCAGACCAGGAAATCTTCGTTGAAGTCCAGGAGAATGTGCGTGGCGAGGATGTCTTTATCATTCAGTCCACGTCCTTTCCGACCAACGATCACCTGATGGAACTGCTGATCATGATCGACGCCTTCCGTCGATCTTCGGCAAGGCGCATCACGGCCGTCCTCCCCTATTTCGGTTACGCGCGGCAGGATCGCAAGGCAGGCCCCCGTACGCCGATCTCGGCCAAGCTGGGTGCCAACCTGATCACCGAGGCAGGTGCCGACCGCGTCCTGACGCTCGATCTGCATGCCGGCCAGATCCAGGGTTTCTTCGATATTCCCACGGACAACCTTTACGCAGTGCCGATCCTGGCGCGTGACGTGAAGGAAAATTACGACCTCAACAACGTCATGGTCGTCTCTCCGGATGTCGGCGGCGTCGTTCGCGCGCGGTCGCTTGCAAAGCGTCTCGACTGTCAGCTTGCGATTGTCGACAAACGGCGCGAGCGGGCCGGAGAATCCGAAGTGATGAACGTCATCGGCGACGTTTCCGGCAAGGACTGCTTGCTGATCGACGACATTGTCGATTCAGGCGGCACGCTCTGCAATGCGGCGGAAGCGCTGCTGAAGAACGGCGCGACCAGTGTGACCGCCTATATCACGCATGGCGTCCTGTCGGGCGGTGCCGTGACCCGCATCGCCACGTCCAAGCTGCGCGAACTGGTTATCACCGATTCCATTCAGCCGACCACCGCCGTCCAGTCGGCACACAACATCCGTGTCATTAC
Organism: Pseudomonadota bacterium; assembly: GCA_023433855.1. Taxonomy (GTDB): domain Bacteria; phylum Pseudomonadota; class Alphaproteobacteria; order Rhizobiales; family Rhizobiaceae; genus Neorhizobium. Next base: position 6,038 of record JAEYTV010000144.1, read on the forward strand.
GACGGCGAACCTCTTGGGCGAGGCGATCAAACGGACCGCCATGGAAGCTTCGGTGTCAAGCCTCTTCGACTGACCTTCTTTCCTCAACTGTTCTTCGCTATGCTGGTCCCAGCGCAACGGGGGTGAGTCGCCGTGTTTCCATCTGCTGGTTTTTCGAAGAGGCTTGGACTCTTTCTTCTTGTTCAAATGCTGTCCGCCTGTGTGGAAGGCGGTCCTGGCCCGGGCGGATATTATCCCCCGCCGCGTCCCTCGCAACCACCCCCGCAGATGTGCACCATGGAGTACCGGCCGGTGTGCGGCGAACGTGGCGGAAGAGAGCAGACCTTCAGCAATTCGTGCCAGGCACGCGAGCGCGGTTATCGCATCGTGGGCTCGGGAGAATGCCGGCCCGCCGGAAGGCCTGACTGGGACAGGAGAGATCGCGAGCGTCCGGATTGGGACCGTCCCGGCTCCAGCCGGCCAGACCGGCCGGAGCGTGATGGCAGAGACTGGCCCGACCGGGAGCGGCCGGGTCGTCCTCCTCGCGAAAGCCAGGCCGGCTTCTGCACCCGGGAATACCGTCCTGTCTGCGGTCAGCAGGGATCCAGAACCCGAACCTTTCCCAATGCCTGCGAGGCGCGTAATGCCGGCTTCGGTGTAGTGGCCTCCGGAGAGTGCCGTCGCTGATAGCGAGGGTTCGACCCTTTGTGTTTGCGAAGTGACCGGGGATATCTGCCCCGGCACTTTGCTTTGCAGCAACTCTTCGGCTAGTGAGATCGCCTTTTCCAGGAGTTCTGCATGGCAGCGCGCGACCGCTATTCCCGAAAACTTGAATGCTCCCAATGCGGCAATTCAGGTTTTGCCGAAGTGTCGGAAGCCGACGACAAGCGGCAATTCAACCGCGATTTCCGCATTGATGAGCTTCCCGCGGGCTTTTTTTCGGAATTTCCTTCGACCGACCCTCGCAAATACATGCTGCGTTGTGGGCAATGCGGCCATAAGTTTCGTTTCGAACAGAAGACGGTGTATGCACCAGGTGGCGAACCCCGGCGCAGGTAGGCTGCTCGAACAGCCGTCTGTGGCGGTGACAATGCGCGGGACTCGCAAGAAAGGTTCCGTCCGGGGGCCACTCGCCGCCTTGTCGCCAGCGCCGCTTGCACTTCCGCACCCGTTGTATTATAGCGCCCACGTCCGCGTAGACACCCTTGGAGGCAACGCGGATGAAGCGCATCGGATGATGCCCTTCGGTTTGAGACAGCTGTTGCGCTGTCGAAAACTCTCCAAATAACATCGAAAGGAAATGCCATGAGCCACGCATCTTACGAGCTCAAGGCCGAGGCGCGCGAACGGGTTGGTAAGGGGTCCTCCCGTGAACTTCGCCGCAACGGTTTCATTCCTGCAGTCATCTATGGTGACAAGCAGGCCCCTCTCGCTATCGCACTCTCGACCAACGAAGTGACGAAGCGCATCCACGCTGGCGGTTTCATGACAACCGTCGCAACCATCGACCTCGACGGCCAGAAGATCCAGGTCCTGCCGAAGGACTATCAGCGCGATCCTGTAAGGGATTTCACGATGCACGTGGACTTCCTGCGCGTTTCGGGCGACACGGAAGTTTCGGTGCAGGTTCCGGTTCACTTCGTCAACGAAGAAAAGTCGGCCATCAAGATCGGCGGCGTTCTCAACGTTGTCCGCCACGATGTGGAACTTTATTGCCCCGCCGACAACATCCCGGAATTCATCACTGTTGATCTTGCCGGTGCAAAGATCGGCGACAGCCTCCATATCTCGGCTGTAGCGCTGCCTAAGGGCGTCCGCCCCGTGATTGCAGATCGCGACTTCACCATCGCGACAATCGTCGCGCCAGCCGGTGGTGTTGAAGAAGCTGCGGAAGAAGCTCCTGCTTCGGAATAAGTCCGCAAACAATGACTGGAAACCCGCTTTCGCAAGAAGGCGGGTTTTTTGTTGAGCCGGAACACCGTTTCTTTACGATACTGACCCAATTGCCGGCGATGCCTGGGTCCCTTTCAGCGAAGTTTAATGAATACCTGAAATCCTCACCCCTGCTTGAGCATGGGGGTAATCCGGCCTGCGCCGGACGGGGACAATAGGGAAGACGGATGACGCGTTCCGTTGAGAACCACTTCATAACGATTATCTCAGGGGCTCTTCTGATCGTCGTCGCGCCCTTGTTCACGTTGTTTCTGGCGCTTTCATCTCAGCAGGCGATGCGAAATCTTGAGGAACAGGTGAACGTCCTGTTGCTCACCAATTCCAGAGCACTCGGCAAGCCGCTGTGGGAACTGGATCTCGAAAGCATCCAGCAGGTCGCTGCCACGCTCTCGGCCGAACCCGCAATCGTCGGGGTTTCGATCACCGACAACACCGGCAAGCTGAACATCTCCGAGGTCAAGGGAAATCCGGCAGATTTCCGCGGACTCGAATCCATTTCGGAGACCGTCTACTACAAATCGCCCCAGGGCACTCGCAACGTTGGCGATGTCACCGTCTACGTACACGAACTTGGGTGGTTTTCGGCGCTGCACCAGATGGAGTTGGCGTTCATTTCCATCTTTGTCGTTGCCATCCTGACCGTATTCGGCGCAGCGATCCTCGGCAATCGCGTCATGGTCATCAAGCCCTTGATGCGGCTGACGGCCGCTATCGAGGCGACCCGGCGTCTCGGTTCCCGTCACCATGTGGACTGGCGCTCGAACGACGAGATGGGCCGGCTGGCAAAGAGCTTCAACGAAATGCAGACGCTTCTCGAGCGCGAGGAGCGCGAATTGAAGCGGGCGCATCAGCAGACCACCGAAATATACAACCTGACGCCGGCGATGTTGTTCTCCCTGACGAGCGACGATCAGATTGCCGCCGTCAGCGATTACTGGCTGCTAGCCACGGGCTATTCTCGTGACGCCGTGCTCGGCCGGCCTTTCCGCGATCTCGTTGCAGACGGAGACCGCGAAGCGTATCGGTTCCGTAAAGCCCAGGCAAAATCCAATGGCCTGGCGATCGAGGTAACGGTTCGCTTCATCTGCGCCGACGGCCGTCTGATGGACGTGCTGATCGCCGAAACGGAATTGGGCACGGCCGGAAGCGGCATGCCGGGCTCGTTGAGCGTCATGACCGACGTCACCCAACTTAAGCAATCCGAACTGCGCAACCACCTGCAGGCGATCTCCGACCACCTTACCGGTCTTCTCAACCGTCAGGGCTTCGAAGCCGTTCTCGACAGCAAGATCGCCGAGGCCGACCTCAATGGCACGGAGGTGGCATGCCTCTTTGTCGATCTCGACCGCTTCAAGTCCATCAATGACAACCTCGGGCACGCCGCAGGGGACGCCGTTCTTCGCGAGTTCGTGGAGCGAACAGCGCCGCTGCTCCAGGAGATAGACAGCGCATCACGGCTGGGCGGTGACGAGTTCGCCATTCTCATCCCTGGCGAAAGTGCGGAGCGTCGTGCAGCCGAACTTGCCCAGAAGATTGTCGACGTCTTCGATACGCCATTCCGCGTTCACGGCTCGGCCGTACGCCTCAGTGCGAGCATCGGCCTTGCCTTCTATCCGCGCCATGCGGCTGGTGCGTCGGAACTTTTGCAGAAAGCCGATCTGGCCATGTATGCCAGGAAGCGCGACGGCAAGAATGGTGCCCAGATCTACGATCCCGCCATCCTGGATCAGACGCGGGAGCGTGCGGAAATAGAAAGCGATATCGAGATCGGTATCGCCGCCAGCTGGTTCGAGGCTCACTTTCAGCCGATCGTTGACGTCAACACCGGCGTGACGGCAGGCTTCGAAGCGTTGATGAGAATGCGCCATCCCCGCAAAGGCCTGGTGTCACCGGCAGGGATCATCAGCGTCGCCGAGGAAACCGGTACGATCGACAAGATTGGAAACCTTATCCTCGAGGATGCCGTTGCGAACCTCCTGCGGGTTTCGCGGCTCCCCGGCATGGGCTCGACTTACGTTGCGGTCAACTTCTCTCCGATGCAGTTCGAGGCGAGCCTGCCTTCACGGCTGGCGGGAGTGCTCGGCCGTTATGGTATCTTGCCGTCGCGGCTGGTCATCGAGATCACCGAAGCAGTTCTCATGCACGATAATCCGGAGATCCGGACGATCCTTCATCAGATCCAGGAACTGGGCTGTCGTGTCGCGCTCGACGATTTCGGCACCGGCTATTCCTCGCTCAGCTACATGAGCCGTTTCCCGGTTGATATCGTCAAGGTGGATCAGTCCTTTATCCGCTCTTTGACCGATGAGGCCGACGACATAGGCAACAAGAACCGCATGCTTGTGGAAGGCATCACCGCCATCTCCCACAAGATGAACTGCAAGGTGGTCGCCGAAGGCGTGGAGACGGAGCAGCAGCGCAAGATGCTGGAACTGATCGGGATAGACTATGCGCAGGGTTATCTGTTTTCCAAGCCGCGCGAGATATCCGATCTGCTAGCTGCCCTGAAGGCTCAGCGGCCGGAGATGAGGTCCATGGCCGGTTAGCGGTTGCGGCTTGAACCGGCAGGAGACAGGCAATGATGATGATCCGTCGCTTGTTGAAGATAACGATAAAGCCGACGGCTCTGCTTCTCGCAAACTTCTGCCTTACATCTGTCGCCGTCGCCCAGCAGCCCATCCTTTTCGCCACCGAAAGCTATTCCGTGCTCAGCTATCAGAAACGTGACGGAAGTTACGCAGGCGCAGGCCCGGACCAGGCCAGGATGATCATGGAGAACGTGCAGGGACCGTTTTCCATCGAGATCATGCCTTGGGCCCGGGCCATGGCCCTGGCCGAGACCCAACCCATGAGTTGCGTTTTTGCGGCAGCTCGAACGCCGGAACGGGAGCATCGTTTCAAATGGGTGGCGCCTCTTTACACCGATCACGACGTTCTGGTGCGGCATGCCGGTGCCGCGGTCTATCCACAAAGCCTGCAAGAGGCTAGGCTGCATACCGTCGGCACCCATCGGGAGGACTACACGGAAGCTCTGCTGAAGGAGGCCGGCTTCATGCGCATCGATCTCAGCGCCGACTTCGATACCACTCTTCGCAAGCTCCTGAGCGACCGTATCGAACTGATGCCGATGTCACAGAACGTCTATCGCATGCTTAAGGACGCTGGGACGCCTCTGGAGGAGGTGATGGTTTTTTCCGAACAGCATCTCGGCATCGCATGCAACCAGGACATGCCTGACACCGTGATAGACAGGATGCAGGCGAGCCTTGACAGGCTCATCGCGGAAGGCGTCCAGGCACGTATCCTGCAGCACTACGGCGTCAGCACGCCGCAATAGCAGCCGATATGTCTAAATCGGTTGACTTCCCGACCGTTTCGGGTTGGTGAAGACCAGCAGCGACGAACGGACGATCACCATGCTTATCATTGCAGGCCTTGGCAATCCCGGTACCAAATATGCCGGCAACCGTCACAACATCGGTTTCATGGCGGTCGACGCTATCCAGCGTGGCCTTGGCTTCCCCTCCTGGTCAAGGAAGTTCAAGGCGGAGGTATCCGAAGGAAACCTGGCGGGTGAGAAGGTGCTGCTGATGAAACCGCAAACCTTCATGAACCTGTCTGGTGAGGCAGTCGGTGAGGCCATGCGGTTCTACAAGCTGGACGCCAGCAACGTCGTCGCCATCTACGACGAACTCGACTTGGCGGCCGGACGGGCCCGCATCAAGGCCGGCGGTGGCCATGGAGGTCACAACGGGGTGAAGTCGCTCGATGCCCATATCGGAAGGGATTACCGCCGCCTGCGTCTCGGCATCGGGCATCCGGGCGCCAAGGAACTCGTGCACAACCACGTGCTCGGCGATTTCGCCAAAGCTGACCGGACCTGGCTCGACCCGCTGCTCGATGCGATCGCCGACAACGCCGACATGCTCGTCAGGGGTGAGGATTCCCAGCTCATGAACAAGCTCGCCCTTGCGGTGGGAGGCAAGCCGGACGTCGCCAAACCGGGCTCGGACAAACCCGTTCCGCAAAAGGTGCAGGGGAAGTCACACATCCATCAGGCGCGCGGCGGCACGAAGCCCTCCCTGCCCGCTACCGGCCCCATGGCCGAGATTCTGAAGAAGATGTTCGGCAACAAGTCGGACTAGATTGCCAGCTTGTTGCACTGGAACAAATAGGCTCCCGCGGCCTTAGCTGCTGCGAAGGAGCTGAGCATGGTGTTGGATTTCGAGACCCTGCCTTTGCCGCGTCCTGTGGCGGACCGCCTGGACCAGGCGGTGATGAGTTTGCTGGGAGATGCGGCGGCGCGGTACGACTTTGCCGCGCCATCGGGAGAACCGGCGCTGGTCGCGGCCAATTCCGTCTCGTGGCGCATCTTTAAGAACCACGTGACGCTCTTTATCGGCGGAGTGACCGCAGTCCTGCTCGAACTGGCCGAGCCGCGCGTGCGCGACGGCGTCTGGCAGCACAGCAGCTTCAGAACCGACGCTCTGACGCGGCTCCAGCGGACAGGGCTCGCCGCGATGGTCACCGTCTACGGTGCCCGAAGCCGTGCAGAAGCGATGATCGCTGGAGTGATACGGCGTCACGCGCAGGTTACGGGGACAACGACCGAAGGCGAAGTATACGAGGCAAACGACCCGGCGTTGCTGGACTGGGTCCAGGCCACCGCCACTTTCGGCTTCATGCAGGCCTACCACATTTATGCACAGGCGTTGCCGGAGGAGGAGCAGGATGCCGTTCTTGCGGAAGCAAGACCTGCTGCGCGCCTATACGGAGCGGTCGGTGCACCCCGCCACCGCCGTGAACTACGCGAACTCTTCGAATTGATGAGCGGCCGGCTTATGCCGTCCGCCATCGTGCTGGAGTTCCTCGAGATCATGAAGGCTGTGCCTGCGCTGCCCGGGCCTGCCCGCCCGCTGCAGACCATGCTCATCAAGGCGGCAGTGGACATTCTTCCCTCCTGGGTCCGTACAAGGCTGCGTCTCGGCCCGGAATGGTCCCTCTCACGGCTGGAAAGGGCCGCGGTGGTTGTGGCCGCGCGGGCCGCCGACAAGCTCATGCTGCCATCGCTTCCTCATATCCAGGCTTGCCGAAGGCTGGGCCTGCCCGACAATCATCTCTATCGCCGGTGAGCACACCCAGTCCGCGCCGTGCGATTTCTGTAGCGCACCAGTTCCCGAGCCGTTATGGGAGCGGGGATCGGAACGCGGCAGGCAGGCACCATGACGGACATCATCGGCGAACTCGTGACATTGCGTGATTACTGGCGCTATGCGATCTCGCGCTTCAATGCGGCCAACCTGAGCTTCGGGCATGGCACGACGACAGCTGTCGACGATGCCGCATTCCTGCTCCTTGATTCACTCGACCTCCCAATCGATACACTCGACCCGTTCCTCGATGCCAAGCTCACGACAGAGGAGCGCAGGCTCCTGGCTGAGCGCATCGAGCTGCGAGTGACGACCCGCAAGCCATCCGCCTACATCACGGGAAGGTCCTACATCCAGGGCGTGCGCTTTCACGTCGACGAGCGGGTGATCGTTCCGCGTTCCCACATCGGCGAGATCCTTTTCTCCGAGTATATTGAACAGGAGGGCTCGTCCTTCCTGCCGGATCCGTTGAGCGTGGAGAGCGCCGCCGATATCTGCACCGGGTCCGGCTGTCTTGCAGTCCTTGCCGCCAAGTTCTTCCCGAATGCCGAAATCGATGCGGTCGACCTTTCGCCCGAAGCTCTGGAAGTTGCCGGGCTGAACGTCGCCGAGCACGATGTGGAGGGTCAGGTGACACTTCACCAGGGCGATCTCTTCGGGCCCCTCGAGGGCAGGACATACGACCTGATCATCACCAATCCGCCCTATGTCGATCACGCTGCGATGGACGGATTTCCGGAAGAATTCCGCGCCGAGCCGGCAATGGCCTTCGACGGCGGCGTGGACGGTCTCGATATTGTCCGGCGGCTGCTGACAGAAGCGCCACGTTTTCTCAATCGCGAGGGCGGCATGATCTGCGAGATCGGCTCAGGCCGGGAAATCCTTGAGGAGGATTTTCCTCACCTCGATTTTCTCTGGCTCGAAACCGCCGAATCCCAGGACGCGGTCTTCTGGATCTCGGCAGAGGCGCTCGGCGTCAAGGCAGGGGCTGAGTAGGCAAAGGACGCCCCAAGGTCTCTCATTCTTCGGGTTCGGTCGTGAACATCAGCGGAAAACCTGCTTCCTTGGCCAGATCCACTGCTTCCTTGGCCTTCGTTTCCGCGATGTCCTTTGCGCATACCACGACGACGGCGGTCCCCATCCGGTGCGCCGTCAGCATCACCCGGTAACCGGTCTCCTCGCTCATCCTGAAGACAGCCTTCAACACCAGCGTGACGAAGTCGCGCGGCGTGTAATCGTCGTTGACGAGGATCACCTTGTAGAGCTTCGGCCGATCGAGTTTCGGCTCGGTGATCGTCTTGGGCTTGAGGGTGGTGTCTTCGGCCATCGGCCTTCTCCGGATGCTGCAATCCTATCGGGAGATCACGCCGGCTATATCGCATTGGAACCCGGATTTTTCAAGCGACGACGAAGTGATCGGCGATCCGCATGCTGCCGGACCTTGACCCGGCGATCCTGTTCCCCCATAGCCACGTCAACGATTTATTCAGATACAGGGTCCGGACCCATGGGTTTCAAATGCGGTATCGTGGGCCTGCCGAACGTCGGCAAGTCCACGCTCTTCAATGCGCTTACCAAGACAGCGGCGGCCCAGGCTGCCAACTATCCCTTCTGCACCATTGAGCCGAACACCGGGGAAGTGGCGGTTCCCGATCCGCGCATGCAGAAGCTGGCGGCAATCGCCGGTTCGAAGGAGATCATCCCCACCCGTATCTCCTTCGTGGATATCGCCGGGCTGGTGCGTGGCGCCTCCAAGGGGGAAGGACTTGGGAACAAGTTTCTCGCCAACATCCGGGAAGTCGATGCCGTCGTGCATGTGCTGCGCTGCTTCGAAGACGATGACATCACCCACGTCGAAGGGCGCATCGATCCGGTCGGCGATGCCGACACGATCGAGACCGAGCTGATGCTCGCCGACCTCGAAAGCCTTGAGCGCCGCGTCGAGCAGACCCGCAAGCGCGCCACAGGCAAGGACAAGGATGCGATTGCGCAGCTCCCGGTGATGGAAGCCGTGATCAAGCTGCTCAACGAAGGCAAGCCGGCACGGCTTCTCCTGAAGACGCTCGCGCCGGAAGAAATCGAGATCCTCAAGGGCCTCAACCTTCTGACATCGCATCCGGTACTCTACGTCTGCAACGTCGCGGAAGTCGATGCCTCGACCGGCAACAAGCACACCGAGGCTGTCGCCGCCATGGCCAAGGAGCAGGGCGCGGAGTGCGTCATTATCTCGGCCGCGATCGAGTCGGAAGTCGCACAGCTTCCGGAAGAAGAAGCCACGGAGTTCCTTTCGGCTCTGGGCCTTGAGGAAGCCGGCCTCGACCGGCTGATCCGCGCCGGATATCACCTGCTTGACCTCATCACCTATTTCACGGTCGGTCCGAAGGAAACACGTGCCTGGACAATCGTGCGCGGCACCAAGGCGCCGCAGGCAGCCGGTGTGATCCATACCGACTTCGAACGCGGCTTCATCCGCGCCTTTACCATCAGCTACGACGACTACATCGCTTACAAGGGCGAGGTAGGCGCCAAGGAAGCCGGAAAGGGCCGCGACGAAGGCAAGGAATACGTCGTGCAGGACGGCGACGTCATTCACTTCCGCTTCAATACCTAGTTCTGTCGACGGGAGGGCCGCATGGCGGGCGTCGAATACCATTTCGAGGATTTCTCCGCGGGCCGGTCGTTCCCGCTCGCCGAGAAGCTTGTGAGTGCCGACGAGATCGTCGAATTCGCATCCGAGTTCGATCCGCAGCCTATGCACCTGTCCGAAGAAGCGGGAAAGGCGAGCATCCTCGGCGGTCTGTCGGCATCGGGTTGGCATACGGCCAGCATGTTCATGCGCATGATGTTCGACGGCTGGCTGTCACGCTCCTCGTCTGAAGGCTCTCCCGGCATCGAGTTCATGGAGTGGAAGAAGCCGGTGCTTGCCGGCGACACTCTCTCGGGTCGTTCCACAGTCCTCGAATCTCGGACGCTGCGCTCGCGGCCGGGCATCGGCCTCGTCAAATTCCTCCATGAGGTGGAAAACCAGCGCGGCCAGATCGTCATGCGTGGCGAGAACCCGATCATGATGCGCCTCAAGGATGCCGGAACGGGCGCGGCATGAGACTGATCGAACTCTCCCCGCCGGGCAATAAGGTCATCACAGGCACACTCCTCTTTACCGCCGAGGACATCATCCGTTTCGCCAGGAGGTTCGACCCTCAGCCGTTTCACATCGACGCTGAAGCGGCGACGAACTATGTCTTCGGCGCCCTATGCGCCTCCGGCTGGCATACATGCGCCGGCTGGATGAAGACCTATATCGCCTACTGGACAAAGGAGGTGTCGCGGCTCGAAAGCGAAGGGCTCGTGGCACCGAAGCTTGGGCCGTCCGCCGGGTTCCGCAACCTGCAATGGCTGCGGCCCGTCTATGCCGGCGACAGCGTCACCTATTCCGTTTCGCTCGTCGATAGCCGCCCCCTCACCTCTCGCCCGGGCACCTGGATCAACAGGACCTTCTGTGACGGCGTGAACCAGAACGGTGATACGGTGATGCGCTACGAAGGCACGGTTCTCGAGTTTGCTCAGGATGCTGCCGCTACACCTGGTCCCGACAGGTCGGGGGCAGCCTAGCTTCTCCCCTGCCGGCTCCCCGCGCGATGCCTACAGTCCTCGGTGCGGTTGGCCGGATCAGTGCCCCGCGAACTCCACGAGCGTCCTCACCTCGACCCCCAGAGCCTCCAGCCGCTTGCGACCCCCCAGGTCGGGCAAGTCGATGACGAAGCACGCCGAGACGATCTCGGCCCCCAGTTGCCGGATCAGCTTGACCGCGCCTTCGGCCGTAC